>JAPLMV010000181.1 GCA_026386835.1 Planctomycetota bacterium
GGTTTATTCTTTCCGCTGCTCAAGGAGATCAAAAAGCTATAAAAGCAAGAGATGGGCTCAATAAGTTAATAACATCGGAACAGATTGCGGAAGCACAGAAACTTGCCAGAGAATTTAAACCTGTTAAAAATGAACAAAAAGCCAATCCCGACTTATCGATTCAGCAAAGATTTAAGATTGATAGTCCACTTTCAGGCGGCACAGGCTTTATAATTTCCGCCGATGGATTCATCGTAACAGCTTATCACGTAGTTAAAGATTCCCAGACAATCAAAACATTTACAATCGCCGGACTGAAGAAAGCCATTTTGATTAAGACCGACAAGTCAAACGATTTGGCCTTATTAAAAATAGAAGGCCAGTTTAAACCTGTTGCTATAAAAACTACCTCATCAGTTAAAACCGGTGATGAGGTCTTTACTATCGGGTTTCCAAATGTCCAGGTACAGGGTTTTGAGCCAAAATTTACAAAAGGTTATATAGGCAGTTTAACAGGCGCACAGGATGACCCGAGGTGTTTTCAGATGAGTACGCCCGTTCAGCCCGGCAATTCAGGCGGCCCTTTGTTTGATAATAATGGAAATGTTATCGGTGTTGTTGTAGCGAAACTAAGCGATATCGGGTCGTTGATTGACACTGGAAATATTCCACAAAATGTTAACTATGCAATAAAGAGTTCATATCTTTTATCTTTATTGGAAACTCTGCCGGATGTTTATAGAAATCTAAAGAATCCTGTTCAAAAGAAACCAGACCAGCCGGACATTGTTGAAGAATTAAAAAATTCTGTTTGCTTAATTATGTGTTATTGAGGTTCTAAAAATAAAAATGGCGTGGGAACAAATTGCGAAAGCACAGAAACTTGCCAGAGATTTGAGACCAGTCAAATCTATGAAACAATCAATACCCACCGCGGCTGGCCTATAAAACAATGAAAGAGACAAGTCATGTTTGAAGTTATTAAGTACCGCATGCAATTACAGAAACTTGAAAGACAATGCAACAAGATTAAAAAAGGTTATTTGAAGGATAGAAAAGGATTGTCGGGGGATAAGTTAGAAGAACTCGACTCCGAAGAATATAGTGAGGTAATTCCGATACTCGGAGAAATAGCCACTATAAAAACTCAACGCTTTTGTCAAATCGCCAACAGACTCATGATTCCTTTGCCTGACATCCAAGATAAAGAGTTATGGGAAGATAACCCCTATGTAAGAACAAGAACTCTCTCAGCAAAAGGTTTCTCAGAACTCAGGAAATCGATACGCCAAGAAAAAAAGGAAATACGTGAAGGATTTGTGGTATGGCTGGCTGCTTTGACAGGGGTAATCGGAGCAATTACTGGGTTGGCAGCCGTATTGAGCAGATAGACAGTGTTAGTCCGATATATAAGCAAGCTGTCGTACAAATGCTTTTAAGATATAAAGTGGTTTATAATATTTATGATTTAACGCCGGGAAAAATTGCAATAGTGGAAGATAAAAAATGAAGATTTATTTCAGAAAATTACGTAAACATATTGTCTGGCGTGTTTTCGTAAGAATTATGGTATGCATCTGGGGAATTACAATAATTGCCAGTCTATATTCTGATGTTATCAAGCCAATATTTTTTCCAACAAAAGTGATTAAGCGAGAAATTGAGTTCAAAGAGCTATTGAGCCTCTTTGTTGGAGAAAATGACTGGAGAACTGGTGCATCAATTGATTCTCCCTTTGAATGGGAAACTGATGGCATATTTGGAGATGTGCCGAGTGGAGAGTTTTTTAAACGTTTCCAGTATGCTCGTCATGGTGAGACCGTTGTTTTGATTAATGGAGAACCTATCCATGAAGAATTGGGTAAAAATATCCATCCAGCTAGCTGGGCAATAGTCATGTATGGAGAATACACGGATTCTTATGATTGTGTTCTGTTTCTCGGCAGTGGTACCGGAACCGATGCACGACCGGATATTATGGGCTATCTCTCTGAATACACAGAATTAAAAAAGGAACACCCAGAGAGTGGTGGAACTTTCATTGGCAAATTGTATAAGTTAGCTCTGCCTGGAAAAGAACCGTGCTGGCTTGTTGAATCATGGAGTATTGGTAATCACCTTTGGTCTTGTGACTTTATGCTATTTCCAGAAATTGGTTCATACGAAGTTGCAAATGAGTATTTAGGTAGTTTACTTTAAAAATCCACCTACAAACTTGACGTGCACCCGTCGCAATTACAAAATAAAACCTCTGTTGATTTGCATTCGGTAAAATGGTAAAATCGTCCTGCGTATGTCGTACAAAAATTGTGTCTTGAGTCTTTTTGGAGTTAACTTGTGGCAATAGCGCAGAAAGCCGGAGCAATCGAAATCGCTTCCATATCCACCGCTGATAAATCCATCGACAATTTGCTCGGCAAACAGTGGCTGTTGACCAACAACCGCGGCGGCTATTCATCATCAACCATCGTCGGCTGCAACACGAGCAAATACCACGGCCTGCTCATCGGCTCTCTCAATCCCCCCGTCAACAGGATTATGGCACTGGCAAACTGTTTAGAAACGATAACCGTAAACGGCAGAACATCCAGTATCTCGACCTTTGAATTCAGCAACAGATTCGCACCTGACGGATTCCAGCAAATCAAAAGATTCCGCAGGGACATCGGCGCCCACTTTGACTACCAGGCAAAGGATTTCGAACTGACCAAATCCGTATACCTGTCCCGCGATACCGACAGCGTTGCGGTTGTGTATGATTTTACATCGGTTAGCGGCGCTGCTGAATTGATACTGCGGCCGTTTGTAGCATTAAGAGATTTCCACTCGCTGCAAAAATCCAGCGCAAACCTGTATTCGGTCGAACTTGCAAAAGGTCTGCTCATCAGCCACAACGTTCACGGCGGCTGCGAACTATTCCTGGCTTGTCCGTCTATGAACTTTGAAAAAGACCCGCAGTGGTGGTTCAATTTTGTCTATCGCGACGACAAACAGAGAGGCCAGGAATTTACCGAAGACCTCTGGACGCCGGGCTTCTATAAATGCACCATCGATTCACCTGTAAAAATCGTTTTATGGGCAAATCTGAGCAAACAAAATCAGGGCGAGCAAATAGTAAATGCCGACATCGACGAACTTTGCAATACACTGCAAAGACATCAGAATAATGTAATCTCCACGGCACAGGCAACGGACAAAATATTTGAAACCCTCTGCCTTGCCGCCGATGAGTTTATTGCCAATTGCCAGCCGGCCACAGGCAGAACAACCATTCTTGCCGGCTTCCCCTGGTTTGCCGACTGGGGCAGAGATGCCTTTATATCCCTGCCGGGACTGCTCTTGGAAACAGGACGATTCGAAGATGCAAAGTCGGTGCTTACCACTTTTGCAAAAGCCGCTGACCAGGGTATGATTCCTAACCGATTCGATGACTACAGCGATACAGCATATTTCAACAGCATCGACGCATCGCTTTGGTTTATCAACGCCGCTTTCCAATACCTCAAGGTCGCGGACGATACCGAGACATTCGTACAGGAACTTCTGCCGGTAATACGATTGATTGTCGACTCGTACCACAACGGCACACGATTCGGCACACACGCCGACGCTGATGGCCTGATAACCGCAGGAAATCAGGATACGCAGCTTACCTGGATGGATGCCAAATACTGCGGCACGGCATTTACGCCCCGATACGGCAAGGCTGTCGAGATTAACGCACTGTGGTACAATGCACTCTGCCAGCTCGCCCGCTTCTTTACCGACAAGGACATCCGAGTTGCAAAACGCTATCACCTTATGGCTGATGCGGTTGAAACAAGTTTTTGCCGATTATTCTGGAACAATTCTGCGGGGTTCTTAAACGACTGCATCCTGCCTGACGGCTCAGCTGACGCAAGTCTTAGGCCAAATCAGATATTTGCGGTTTCGCTGCCGTTTTCGCCGCTGTCGCCCGAGCAGCAGTTTGCCGTGGTAAATACCGTGCAGAAAAATCTTCTTACACCATTCGGGCTGCGAACATTGAACACTGCCGACAGCAGATACAAAGGCATATACGCCGGCCCGCAGAGACATCGCGACGAGGCCTATCATCAAGGCACCGTCTGGCCGTATCTTATAGGAGCTTTTGTCGAAGCATATCTGAAGATAAATGATTTCAGCAGGCAGAGTAGAAAAAATGCGGCGGAATTTATTGAGCCGCTCTTGCGGCATTTGACGGAAAATGGATGCATTGGGCAAATAAGCGAGATATTTGACGGCGACCCGCCCCACAAACCCCGCGGCTGTTTCGCACAGGCCTGGAGCATCGCTGAAATCATCAGGGCATATAAGTTGATTAATGATACCTATTGAAATTGGAAATTAACATTAAACCATCGGTTAAAAATAACATCCGATTACCTTATGCGGTAATATTCGATATGGACGGCGTGCTGTTCGAGTCCGAGGAGCTTATGATGCAGGCGATAATGCAGATGTTTGCCAAAAAAGGACTAATTACGCAGCCGGTAGATTTTACGCCATTTGTGGGTACAGGCGAAGGCCGCTGTATCAGCGGGATTGCGGAAAAATACGGCTTCAACATTGACTCGCTGAAAGAAAAAAAATACGCCTACCAGATTTACTACAATTTGATAAAGGGGAAATTAAGGCCTCTCCCTGGCGTGTTTGAATTTCTTGACAAGTGCAGGCGACTGTGCAAGAAAATGGTGGTTGCCTCAAGCGCAGACCTTGAAAAGGTGCTTAAAAATTTCGAGGCGGTCGGGCTTGATGTAAAGATGTTCGATGCGGTCGTTTCCGGCGACGATGTCGAAAGAAAAAAACCAAACCCGGATATATTTCTCCTCGCTGCCGATAAAATTGGGGTAAAAGGCAGCCAGTGCCTTGTTGTTGAGGATGCCTTAAACGGAATCGCCGCTGCTCATGCCGCGGGTGCAAAATGTCTGGCTCTTGCCACGAGTTTCAGCAGGGATAAATTGGCACAGGCAGACTGGGTTGCAGACAATCTGGCGACTGCACCAGTGGGTGTTCTCGAATGGTAAAGTTTATTGACTAACGGCTATTTTATGTCGGGGAAAAAAAGTGTGCTTGTGGCGATGAGCGGCGGGGTCGACAGCAGCGTAACAGCAGGGCTGTTGAAGCGGGCCGGTTACGACTGCACCGGTGTCTTTATGTGCCTTGGACAATCAGCCAAAGACCCTAATAAGCCGCATCCAGGCTGCTGCAGTCCAGAAGATGCAAGAGACGCAAGGGATGTCGCTGCCTGCCTTGGAATCAAATTTTCCGTCCTGAACTTTCAGCATGACCTCGAAGCGATAATCGATTATTTCGTCGATGAGTACCGCAATGCCCGCACACCAAACCCCTGTATTATGTGCAACAGCCGGCTCAAATTCGGAAAACTCATGCAGTACGCTTCGGCCATCGGTGCCGATTTTATTGCGACAGGCCATTACGCCCAAATCCGCTCCGACGATGGCTATAAACGCCTGGCACGAAGTATTGACGATAAAAAAGACCAGTCATACGTACTTTTTAACCTCGATAGAACAACTCTCGACAAAATCCTGCTGCCGATTGGTGGCTACACAAAGCCGCAGGTGCGAAAAATCGCAGGCCAGATGAATCTGCCCGTTCGCGACAAGGCCGAGTCGCAGGAGATATGCTTTGTGGCAGATGATGATTATGCCCTCCTTGTTGCCGAACGTGCGCCGGAGCTTTGCAGGCCGGGAAAAGTCGTCGATGCGAAAGGAAAGACGCTCGGCGAGCATAACGGAATCTTCCATTATACAATCGGTCAAAGACGCGGGCTTGGTATCGCACTGGGTGAGCCGGCCTATGTGGTTGCACTCGATGCCGCCGCTAACACCGTCGTTTTAGGCAAAATCGAAGAGCTGATGCACAAACGGCTGCTCGCAGCAGCAGTCAACTGGCTCGTTGAACCGCCGCCTTCGAAACCTTTCAGGGCTATTGTGCAGATAAGATACAATCATCGCGGTGCGCCGGCAACGGTAACACCGCTTGCCGATGAGAATGGTAAAATCGACAGAGTAGTCGTTGATTTTGACAATGCCGTCAAGGCGATTACGCCGGGCCAAGCTGCCGTATTCTATGACAATGACCAGGCCGTTATCGGCGGCGGATGGATTGAAAAAAGCGATAACTGAAACTTCCGGCCGATTTCAATACCGCCTGCTGCTGGCGGTTTTGGTATTGCCGGCGTAATTAACCAGAAAGTACCGCAGGGCGTCGATTGGATGGTCGTACAGGCCGTCCTTTAAAGGCAGTTCTTTGCCGCCTGTAACATTGTCCGGGTAATGATAACACTGCATTGCCTCAATCAGCCGCTGACACCTCGGGCTAATCACAAGACTGCTTAACCCATCGCCCGAACGGATTATTCTGCGGACAAGCTCGATACCTTCCAAAATTGAACTTCGCCGAAACCACACCGCTATCCCCACCGCCTTTAATTCCCGCACAACGCTTGTGCC
>JAPLMV010000175.1 GCA_026386835.1 Planctomycetota bacterium
GTGCAGATGCTCATCACGACCATACAACAGTACATTGATACCCACAACCAGAATCCCCGCGTTTTTATCTGGAGCGCATCGGTCGAAAGTATCTTGGCTAAGATAACCAAATGTAAAGAAGCGTTAGACGCACTACACTACTTGCAATATATGCCGATATAGCTTATAATTACCAAATACTGTCATATTTAGACAGTGCGGTGAGTATAATATGAACAAATTAACCGAAAAAATCTTTGAAAATGCTCCGTATGGCTGTTTTACAAGCCAGGATGTGGCTACCCTATTCCCAGGAAGTGAGGACAAAAGATACGGCCTTGTCAAACGGGCAATCGCCGGCGGTGAGATTATCCATATCCGTAGAGGCCTGTACTGCCTTGCCCTAAAGTATCAGAAAAAAAGCATTAATCTCTACGCCCTGGCTCAGCATATCTATGGCCCATCGTATGTCAGCCTGGAATCAGCCCTTAGCTGGCACGGCTGGATTCCCGAAGCGGTATATACGTTAACGAGTGTCTCTTCAGGTAAATCAAAAGAGTTCCAAACCATTTTGGGAGCTTTCAGCTACAATCGTGTACCGCAAAAAGTTTTCTATACCGGTGTCGAAAGATTGGCAGATGAAGCTGGGAATATCTTCCTGATGGCTTCTCCAATAAAGGCTCTGGCAGATTGTGTATATGTCAACAAGAGAAACTGGGCAGACTTAAAGCCTGCTGTCGAAAGCTTGCGAATCGAGCCGGAAGAGTTTGAATCCGTTACTTCGGATGATCTCGATGCCTTGATTGAAAATTACACAAGCCGGCGAGTTCAAAAATTTCTCAAAGGCTTAAGAAAGGATTTGAAGCTATGAGTATTAAGCTTATTCAAGAAAGGCTATACTCCTATAACTGTAAATCGGAACTGGAAGAAGAACATGCCATCAGGGAGATTACGCAGGAAGTTGCCCTGGCGGCCTTGAGCAGAACAGATTTTTTCAAGCATGGTGTTTTTCAGGGGGGAACTTGTTTGAGGATTTTTTACGGCTTGAACAGGTTTTCAGAAGACCTTGATTTTATTCTCAAAGAGCCAAACCGTAAATTTAAACTTCAGCCGCATCTTCAATCTTTATCGGAAGAGATTGAGGCCTACGGCTATAATGTTGACATTACCGACCGTTCCAAAACAGACATTGCTGTCAGAAAAGCCTTTATCAAGGATGATTCCATCGGAAAAGTTCTGCAGCTAAACCATGCTGGTAAAAAAGGGACGTTTCGTAAAATCCGTATAAAATTAGAAGTTGACACCAATCCGCCATCAGGCAGTGAAACAGAAATAAAATATCTCGATTTTCCGTTTATATCTTCCGTTACGGTACAGAACAAGCCGAGTTTGTTTTCCGGCAAGGTACACGCTCTTCTTTGCAGAGAATATATCAAAGGCAGGGACTGGTATGATTTTCTGTGGTACACAAGTCAGGGGATTAAAATCAATTATCAGTTTCTTGCTTCGGCTCTCAAACAGCAAGGCCAATGGAAGGGGCAGGATATTAATGTCAATCTGGACTGGTGTATGGCCGAGCTTGAAAAAGCCATTAAGTCGATTGACTGGAAAACGACTGCAGAGGATGTTCGAAGATTCGTGAGGGTCGCCGAGCAGCCTTCGCTTAATCTATGGAGCAAAGAGTTGTTCCTTGCCCAACTTGAAAAACTGAGGTGAAAATTGCTTGTAGGGTGCAATAGTTCAAATCTTATAAAGCCTCGGCGAAATAAAAAAAATGAATGATGAACGCGATTCACAAAAAGCTATTTTATCAGAATTAGACGACTTAATGTAAATTGCCCAGGCTATTGAAAAATATTCCCGTCCTTTGCCTAATATAGAAATCTCAAAATAAAAAAAGTCAATCCCAGTTTGGCGGTGATTGACTTTTGGATACTCGGGGGCTATCAGGCCTTTTATCAGGCGGTAAACAGGCGGAACTCTTCAATAAGCTGTTTAGTATATTTGCCGGGTTTGCCGCCACTTACTGTTCGGCTGTCGAATTTAATTACGGGAATTATGTCTTTTGTCGTTACGGCAAGGAAAAGCTCGTCGGCAGTCTGTGCCTGATTCGGCGTTATTGATTTTTCTACTAATTCAAGCCTTGCGTTCAGGGCGGCCTTTAGCACAAACTTTCTCGTAACCGACGGCAGAATGTTATTCGACAAAGGTGTCGTATGAAGCGCCCGCCCGAAAATCTGGAAAAATGCCGAGCTTGAACCTTCGGTTATAAACCCCGCATCATTTACAAGTATCGCCTCAAAACATCCCTTTTTGCTCGCATCTTGGTGTGCAAGGACATTCGGCAGCAGATTCAGCGATTTTATATCGCATCTTTTCCACCGCATATCCGGATATACCGATACCGCAACGCCTTTGGTCTTTAATTCCGAGGCATCCTCCAGTTCCGAGATAATCAGAAAGAAATTCGGCTTTAAGCTGTTGTCCCAGCTATGGTTACGCGGGCCGCATCCACGGGTAACGTGAAAGTATATTTTGGCATTGGCTATGCCCGCCTTATCGAAGGCCTTTTGTACCCGCCTGCGGATTTCTTTTACATCCACGCCGATTATTTCTATCGCCGCCAGACTGTGGGCAAATCGCTCAATATGTTCATCGAGTGCGAAAATCCTGCCGTTATAGCTGCGTATTACCTCATAAACTCCGTCGCCGAAATAGAGCCCGCGGTCGAAATAGGCGGCATCAAGCTGCTCTACCGGCACAAATTTATCCTGCACCATTGCTATCTGCATAGAAAACTCCTTGTAAAATGCTTTTATCGGCAAAATTGCCTCGACAGGTCAAATTTTGCCGGGATATAAATTTATCAGAAATTTACTTTACAAAAAAGATAAAATGCGTAAAATGCTTTTTTCGTTTGTATTTTAGGTTTAGTACTCAGGAGTGTTTTTAATGTACGCAGTAATTGAACAGGGCTCAAAGCAATATAAGGTCGCCAAGGGCGATTATATAAATATCGAATTGACCGACGTCGCACCAGACGCCAAAACCATCGAATTCAGCAAAGTTTTATTCGTCGGCGACGACAAGAAAGCCAAAATCGGCACTCCGTATGTCGAAGGTGCAAAGGTTATTGCCTCATTTAAGACCACCGCTCAGGAAGCGGTTATTAAAAGCGATAAACTCTATCCGGGCTATTTCCGCAAGCGCAAAGCCAGCAAAAAGCGTATCGGCCATCGCCAGAAATACCTCCAGGTGGTAATAGACGAAATCCAGGCATAGGCTGACTTGCGGTGAATGAGTAAAAAATAGCCGGAGGTCAGTACTCATCAGAGTGTGCACTTCAAGTTTGTAGGTGAATTTTTGATATGTGCGTACTTTTTGCTGAAAAATCGCATTTGTGACTCTGTCATTCCTGCGAAAGCAGGAATCCAGTTTGTTTTAAAATGGTTACCTGCAATCATGACAAGCACCCCCTCATCAGAGGTAATAACTATTAAAAACCTGAGAAAATATGGGAAAGAACCTTTCAGCATAGCGGTTATTCACGGCGGACCCGGCGCAGCAGGAGAAATGGCTCCGGTAGCAAATGAACTGGCATTGAACTGGGGCATTTTAGAACCGCTTCAAACCGCTACGTCGCTCCAAGGCCAAGTCGAAGAGTTAAAAACTGTTCTCGAAAAAAACGCAAGTCTTCCAGTTATCCTGATAGGCTTTTCATGGGGAGCGTGGCTTAGTTTTATATTTGCCGCTGATTATCCGGCTTTGGTAAAAAAGCTGATACTTGTCGCAAGTGGTCCGTTTGAAGAAAAATATGCCGCGGGAATTCAGGAGACCAGATTAAGTCGTTTAAGTGACCAGGATATAGCCGAGGTCAAATCTCTAATGGAAGTATTGGATAATCCTCCGGTTAAAGATAAAACAGCGGCATTTGCGCGGTTCGGCGTATTATTTTCAAAAGCTGATGCCTATGACCCGATGCCCTGCGAATCGCAGGTAAAAGATTATCGGTTTGATATTTTTCAAAGTGTATGGAAAGATGCCGCAAAGCTGCGCAGAAGCGGCAAACTTTTAAGGCTCGGCAAGGGTATCAAATGCCCCGTGTCTGCAATCCATGGCGACTATGACCCTCACCCTGCTGATGGCGTTGAGAAATCCTTGTCCACTGTTCTAAAGGACTTTCGTTTTTTTCTGCTCAAAAATTGCGGGCATAAGCCCTGGATTGAAAGACAAGCCAAGGACAGGTTTTTTAGGATTCTTAATAAAGAGTTACGTTAAAGGAAAATTATATGCTGTCACCAGATTTAGGCTCCCTTGAGCCATCTGGTTGGGCTCTCTTTGTTCGGCGTTCATTCTCGCGACCGCCTCATACGCATTCCAATAAATTTTCGCGCGCCAGCAAAATAAGACTTACGCTATAGAGAGACGCAGTTTTTCTGCGACTCCTGCTCGGAGTACAGGTTTTAACCTGTCTTCTCTATGGAGTTTGTTTTGAACATTTAGATTTTAAAAATTTGAATTTATTTCTGATTTCGTGCTTCTGATTTCGAGTTTAACCTTATATATGAAAAAAACTTATGAAAAAAATGTGGCCTCTCGGCTGATGTCTTTGGACCTACGTTGGAGTATCTTTGGAGTGCTTTGGAATGCTTTTGGATGACCTTGGATGACTTTGGATAACATCTGGTGATAGTTAAGGCAATGGAAATGATTTAACTTTCGACTTCGACTTTGGCAGCGTGACCCTGGCAGCGTGGGCATTTGCAGACACCTACCCGCCGCAAGTGTGAGACGCCTGCAAGATTTCTGGTCTCAATGAGTTTTGCGCCTTTGGCCCTCATCTTGCGAAACGCCATTTTCGCATCCCTTTTGTTATACAATCCGACCGCATCGGTTACGATACTGACTTTTTTGCCGCGCTGTATAAGCCCTAAAGCCGTGGCCTGTACCGCACCTTCGGCACTTGCGCCGATAAGTATAAACTCGCTGGCCTGGACTTCACTTAACAATCTTTCGATACGCGGTTCTTCGAACGGGTCCACGCAGCGTTTATGAAGGATAATCTGTCGATACTGGCGCATTATATCTCGAGGCAGGTCGGTATTGGTCTCGGCAGGAAAGCTGATTCTGTTGCTTAAGAGGGTATAGTGGATTTTCTTCTGGCCTTCAGTGCCGTCCACACAATAGTCGAACACACTGAAGCCGTTATTATTTGGGTAAACTTCGCATGTAGAGATTACCGGCACATTTTTGGACCTTGCCCAGGCCATAATGCGGCGGATGTTTGCCAAAATCCGCCTGTGATTTCGCGTGCACGCACTGCCGTTAGCCAGCATGAAATCCTTCTGCGTGTTCACATCGATTAGCACCTGCCTTCGCCGTAATCTGATTAATTGCCGAATCATTTTGGGCATTCCTCTTTTTGCCGTTAGGTACAACTCCTAAATAAGGTTCAGTACTATTAATAATACGCATTCGACCACAATTTAGTTCTCATTGAGTTATCGAATATACACAGGCGATACTTTAATATCTGCCTGCGGAAAAATCAGTTTCTATACTTTGCGAAACGCCTGGCTCTGCTATAATACCACCAAATACAGGACTTAGGACCCAGGACCAACGGGGTTTTGGGGCTGTTTTTCGCCTCTTTGTTAGATGCTTTCGAACTTATGGCTAAAATATTAAAAGACTACCCTGCTATTTCGCTCAAGCAGGAAGATTTGAACGAAAAAATTGACTTTACGCGGATTTTCGGACGTTCCGGGTCGGTCCATATCGAGGTTGGCTCAGGAAAAGGCGCTTTTCTGCTCAACCAGGCAAAGGCCCAGCAGGATGTGAATTTCCTCGCAATCGAATGGGCGAGCAAATACTACCGTTACGCCGTTGACCGCATCGGCCGATGGGGGCTGACCAATGTGCGGATTATCCGTACCGATGCCGTTGATTTTATAGCCCGGTTTGTGCCAGCCGATTCCATCGAATGTTTTCATATTTATTTTCCAGACCCCTGGCCGAAAAAACGCCATCACAAAAGACGGTTCATAAACTCGGCTAATCTTGAGCAGCTAATGCGATGCCTTAAAAAAGGCGGGGCTATCAAAATTGCTACTGACCATGCGGAATATTTTCAGCAGATTCGGTATGTTTTGTCTGAGCCGGGAAATAAACTTGAAAAAATAGATTTTCTCGCACCGAACGGCACTAATGAGGGCGAATGGGTAGGCACGAATTTCGAGCGGAAATATATCAAGGAGCAAAGACCGATTTACACCATCGCCGCCAGAAAAACTTAACCTGCCAGCATCATAAAAAGCATTGTCATTGGTTTTATTATCATAGACACTTCAGCTATTTTTTTTTAACAGGACTGAAACCGGTTTTAGCGAAAGGCTGCATAGCTCTGTTGAATATTCCATGGATGTAAGATATAGCCATTCCATAGTTTGTAATAGGTACTTTTGCTTTTTGAGCTTTTTCGATTCTTGAAAGCATTTGCTGCCTGTTGAATACGCACCCAGCGCAATGCACTATAAGTTTATAAGGCGTTAAATCATCCGGGAGGTCTCGACCCGCCACTACATCAATCTTCAATTTAACGCCTGTATATTCCTGCAGCCATCGAGGGATTTTTATCCTGCCTATATCGTCCTTTAGCGGATGATGGGTACAGGCCTCCGCAATAAGCACCTTGTCGCCTTCTCTGAGCGAGTCTATGGATTTTACTCCTTTGACAAATTCGGCCAAATCCCCTTTAAGTCGAGCAAAAAGAATGGAAAAGCTTGTAAGCGGGACCTCGTCAGGGACAATTTGTGAAACTTTTTCAAATGCCTGACTATCAGTAACCACAAGAGCAGGCGGCTTTTTTAAGGAGGCTAAAGCATGCGCCAGTTGGTGCTCTTTTACAATTAAACAGTAAGCATTATTGTCGAGCGTGTCTCTTAATGCCTGCACCTGCGGCAGCAGCATTCGGCCTGCCGGAGCTTCGATATCTATTGGGGTAACCAATACCACCAAATCATCAGGTTTAATAAGATCGCCAAGCACAGGAGGAGTGGTCATGAATTCCTGCGGCGTTGCATGGGCAAGAGTTGTGCGAAGGTCATCAATGCCCTGCATTTTAGCAATAGAAGTCGTAACAATAAATTTACAGCCGGCATTTCGGGCAGCAGTCTCTAATTCGTTATCTTCCCTGACATCGCTTTTATTGGCCGCTACAACGACAGGTATGTTATGTGTTTTGAATAGTTTTAGTAACTCGGCTTCATAGCTCTGCCAGCCATCTGTAACCAGTATAGCCAGTTCTGTTCTTTCGATAACCTGTGTTGTTTTTTTGATACGGCTCCGTCCCAGTTCACCTGTATCATCGATGCCTGCTGTATCAATGAAAACCACGGGACCTATTGGTTTAAGTTCCATAACTTTTTCGACCGGGTCCGTGGTTGTGCCAGGCACATCAGAGACTATCGATACCTGCTGCCGTACCAGTGCATTAAGGATAGAGGATTTTCCAGCATTCCTTCTGCCAAAAATACCTATATGCAATCTTAAGCTCTTTGGAGTCTTAAACATTTATCGTTACCTCAGTTGTCCGCACATACACGGACAATTTTATTGCGTCAATGCAATATCCCCGCATACGCTTGAGACAATAAACGGCACAATATGACTATATGTTGTCTGCCACAGTCTTCAAAAGAACTTCAGGTTTTACCGGTTTTTCAAGTACGCCTTTTACAGGCAGCCATGTTTCATCAGATTCAAAACCAAAAGGCAGAGACATTTCTCTTCTGACTCCTGTTATCAGTATGACCGGCACAGATTTCAGCTTCTCCTCCTTGTGTATCTCACGAGCCACATCGAAACCTTCGGACTTTGTCGTCATCATAACATCAAGCAAAATAATGTCGGGTTTTTGTTCCCTGGCCTTGGCGATACCAATCTTTCCGTTGGGTGCCGAATCAACAACATAGCCTTTGGCATCCAACACATTTGCCATAGCCTCCACAAATTCAGGATCATCATCGATTATAAGCACTCTGTAAGCCATTTTAATTGCTCCTTTCTAAAATTAGTTAAACATATTAATTGTGCAGCACACCTGCATGTGAGTTTTTTTTTGAATCACCTCGTGAATAACAGATTGAGCGGTTTATTGTCTTAGCCATTGTTTCAATACAATGGACACATTCGCCGCTTTGTTCATTGACGCATCGTTTTCCGGGATAAATCTCATACAATCTTTTATAAGGCTGCGGCGTAAAGTTTGGCATAAGTACATTTGCGCCTGCCTTGAGAGCAAGAAGCCTTGCATCGCCTTTACCAACACTGCCGATAGCTGTCGTCGCCGGAATATGGGTATCTTTGGTTACTATCCTTGTTACAGCAATAACCTTTAACGCTAATTTTATATTTCCTAACGGTTCGTTTTTTAGCGGTGTCATCTCGTGCGGAATAAAAAGCCCGATACCGAGCATATCAAAGCCCTCTTTTTTGAAGAATAAGATATCTTTGGCCAAAGAACGTATTGTCTGACCTTTAAGCCCGACAAGGCATCCAGAACCATTTTGATAGCCAAGAGCTTTAAGATTTCTCGAACACTCTATCCTGTTTTCAAAACTCATTTGCGTATGGATCGAATCATAAAGCGCTTTATCGGTGGTCTCAATCTTGAGCAAATATCTGTCTGCCCCTGCCTGTTTCCAAAGTTTGTAATCTTCATAGCTGCGTTCTCCAACCGAAAGCGTAACGGCGACATCGAAATCCATCTTGATTCGTTCAATTAAGTCTTTGAGCCAATACGCATCGAGGTCTCCGTCTTCGCCGGATTGCAGAACAACGGTTTTGATACCAGCAGCGGCAATATCGTTTACTGCGGACATTATCTGGCTGCTATCAAGCCGGTATCTTTGCAGTTCTCTGTTGTATTTGTTCAAGCCGCAGTAAAAACAGGTATTTCTGCAAAAATTAGAGAATTCGATCAAACCTCTCAATAAAATTTCATCACCAACAAACCGACTTCTTACCTGGTCAGCATATTCAAAGAGCGATTCCATTTGCTGCTCATCTTCCAGAGCAAGCAGATACTCAAGGTCAACGAGGTCAGGGATCTCGCTGCCATACACTTTATCAAGAACGCTTTTTATGTCTCGAACAGTCATATTTTCCTGCCGACTTAGAAATACATGTCTCTTTGTCCTGCCTTGGTTTTTTCGTAAAAACTCATAAGCTGAGGATATAGCGACGGCATCTTTTCTTTTATTTCCCTGATCTCTTTTGCGATTAAATTTTCACCAATGGCGATAGTCTCTGGGCTTGCAAAATCATCGAGCCATTCTCTGAACGTAATAACAGCGTTAAGTTTACAGAACTGTCCTTCCTTGCCACATCTAAGCAGGTTCATAATTTTCTCTCCTGTTCTGCCGCACCGGTAGCCGGCCGTGCAAAACGAAGTAATGTAACCGGCTTCGGCTAATTCCCTGACCACCGTATCAAGACTTCTTATATCGCCGAGCATAAACTGCTGTTTGTTTCCTTGCTGGCAGTCGGTTGCACCAGCGTATGCCCCTATCCCTATCCTGGTGGAAGCGTCTGTTTGTGTGCAGCCAAGAGGCAGAATCTGCCTTCTCATCTCAGCATTTTCACGAGCGGTCAAAATCATCCCTGTATAAGGAACAGCCAGACGAATCACAGTGACAAGTTTCCTAAAATCACTATCACTCACTGCATATTCAGGATTTTGCGTAAACGGTGTATTGTCCGCAGGTTCGAGTCGTGGAAAAGATATTGTGTGAGGGCCTATCCCGAATTTCTCTTCAAGTTCAATGGCATGACTCAAGAGGCCCATTACCTCGAATTTCCAGTCATAAATACCAAACAAAGCACCGATTCCAACATCATCACAACCAGCCTCCATCGCCCTATGCATCGCATACAGCCGCCATAAGTAATCACCTTTAATGGTATTTTGAGGGTGTACCTGTTCATACGTTTGACGGTGATAAGTTTCCTGGAATACCTGGACTGTTCCGATGCCGACTTCCTTAAGAATCTTTAAATCCTCGATAGACATCGGTGCAGCATTGACATTAGACCTTCGAATCTGACTAAAACCGCATTTGGTTTTTACTTTCACATCAGCTATGGCCTGTATCGTCGAAGCTATATAGTCCACATCTGTTTTTGAATCTTCGCCAAATACAACAATCAGGCGTTTATGACCAATCTGACCAACCAAAACTTCCGTTTCTCTCTTAATTTCGTCAATGCTCAATCTCTTTCTTTTGGCGTGCTTGTTGCTTTTCCGGAAGCCGCAGTACAAACAATCATTGACACAGAGATTGCTGATGTACAGCGGAGCAAACGTTACAATTCGGTTGTCATAGACCTTTTTCTTTACCTGGCCGGCTGCCTGTTCCATCTCCGCTATCAATTCCGCATCGTCGACATTAAGTAAACAGGCTGTTTCATCAAAAGTCAGCGTTTCAACAGCCAAAGACTTCTGCAAAATATCTTTTACTCTGGCGCTATCCGGATTATTGTTCGACCACAGTTGGCTTTCGATTTTCTCCGAGTCGATGAAACATTTGCCATCGTTGAGATACTTTGTTATCTGGTGATGCTTTACCCTGTTTGCAATCCAGCGGTTGGCGTTATCAGCGATTGTATTAGTTTTTGGCTTCATAAGAATACCTAATTTATTGTTCTTGGCATATAGTGAGTATGTAAAAGCTTGTGCGATTTTTCACCTAACGGCTTGCCAAAGAATTCCTGGTATATTTGATTAACTTCAGGATTTTCATGAGACTTTCGCAGCTTTTTGCCTTCATCTTCCTTATAAATAGCTTCAATTCTTTTTAGTCTTATCTTGTTGTCGGTAAATCTTGGCTGGCCGGCACCGCCTATACAGCCGCCAGGACATGACATAACTTCGATAAAATGAAATTCCTCGCCGTTTTCCATAGCCTCAATAATCTTGCGAGCATTGCTTAGACCATGCACCACAGCAACCTTTAATTCCACACCTTCAAGGAACGACCATTCATTAACGGTACCTTCAATCTTCAGCGAGGCTTTTTTCACACCCTCAAGTCCCATTATTGGTTCGATATGAAGATTTCCTGTCGGCAATTCTCTTCCCGTAACAATTTCGTAAGCAGTACGTATCGCCGCTTCCATAACTCCGCCGGTATTGGCAAAAATATCGGCAGCACCGGAAGAAGCACCCAGCAGCGAATCCATCTTACCGTCCGACAGCGAGTTGAAATCTATACCAGCCTGGCTTATCATTCTGCCAAGTTCACGTGTTGTTAATATGTAATCTACGTCTCTTAACCCGCTATCGTTCATTTCCGGCCGCTGATTTTCGAACTTTTTAGCTGTGCAGGGCATTATAGATACAACAACCATGTCTTCGGGCTTCTTGCCGACCTTGTTTGCATAGTAAGTCTTTGCGACGGAACCAAACATCTGTTGCGGCGATTTGCAACTGGAAATATTTGGTAAAAGTTTCGGATAATAATGCTCTGTGAATTTTATCCAGGCAGGACAGCAGCTTGTAAATTGCGGCAAAGCAACTTGCTCTTTGCCAACGATTGCTTTTTTTAATCTCACTAAAAGCTCTGTGCCTTCTTCCATAATGGTGAGGTCGGCGGCAAAATTTGTATCAAAAATAGCATCAAAACCAATTTGCCGCAAAGCAGTAACCATTTTGCCGGTAACCAATGTCCCGGGCTCATTGCCGAAGCACTCACCTAAAGCCGCTCTGATTGCCGGTGCGGTCTGAACCACAACATATTTTTTCGGATCATCGAGAGCTGCCCAAACATCATCAATATGGCTTTTTTCGCCAATTGCTCCGACCGGGCAAACAGCTGCACACTGGCCGCATTGAACGCAAATCACTTCATCCAGCTCACATGCAAAAGCAGGGCCTATGGTTGTCCGGAAGCCTCGTCCCTGTGGAAAAAGCGAACCAACCGACTGGACTTCATTGCAGACAGTAACACATCGGCGGCACTTGATACATTTGCCGCTGTCCCTTACAAGTGCAGGAGTCGAATCATCGATTTTTTTAGCTGTCTTCTCACCTTTGTAGCCGATATCATTTATACCCAGTTCTCTGGCTAATTCCTGCAGCTCACAGTCATTATTGCGTTCACATATCTTGCAGTCACCGTCATGCTCAGAAAGCAGCAGTTCAACCACGTTACGTCTGGCCAGTCGAATGCGTTTTGTATTTGTCAGGACCTTCATATTATCTGTAACCGGAGTGCAGCAGTATGCAACAAGAGCTCTGGCGCCTTCGACTTCCACCACACAAACACGA
>JAPLMV010000173.1 GCA_026386835.1 Planctomycetota bacterium
AATGACTCGCGGTGGAAATCCTGGTTTACTAACCTGCCGAATAAATTCTGGTGCTAACTGATGGGTGGCATTGCTATTTTGGGACATAGTTGAATTTTTGTCCGCCGGCAGCGGCATCGACCATTAAGCCGACCTCCGCCATAATAAAGACCGCCATTCCGTCTTTGTAATCGGCTTTAGCGGCGACACCAGCGTAAGCAGCAATGGCTGTAACCTGGGCAGCAAAGGTGTATTCGTCAGATTTGAAGGCATCAAGGTCGTATTTGTCTTTGAAAAAGATAATTTCGCGGTAGAACTCACCGCCGAAGGATAAGCCGAGAGTGCCCTGAGTCATATTGCAATAGCCAACCATTATATCTTTTTCATAAACCTGACCATGGCCGTAAGCGCCGCCTACGATGAAGCCGCCTTTGAAAATCTTGGGAACGATGGCATAGCCATAAGATTTTTGGAAGAATTTTTCAATGGTGGGGTCTTTGGCTTTGAAAAGGGCGATTGCCTCCTGGGATTCTGATGCAAGAACATCTTTACCTTCCTGTTCTTCGGGTGCGGTGGAACAGCCTGCTCCAGCCAGAAACAGCATAACTATGGAAATGCTAACTGCCTGTCTCATTTTTTGTCTCCTTAAACCCAAGAGAAAAACGGTAGGGTAAAGACCCCACCCTACCGGACTAAGGTTTATTCAAGAAATGGTACTGGTAAAGTTTGGAAAAAGCAAACAATTTCAGGTATTTTCGGAGTTCATCCAGTTTTTTCCGTTAAGGATTCGAGCGACGAGCATGGATGCGACGTTGTCTCCGACGGAATTAACCATTGTAGCTGGCGGGTCAACGAGTGTTCCGACCAGAGTGATAATCGGCATAGCTTCGATTGGAAAGCCGTACAAGGTGATAATCATAATCTCGCCGAGCATACCGCCTGCAGGGATTCCGCTGACGACTATTCCGGCCAGGAGTGCGACGCCGATAGCGGTTAAAAAATCGCCCAGACCGTGGAAGTTCATATTAAACAGGCCGAACAAGAGGGATATTTTGAGAACGGCGGCAAGGCAGGAGCCGTCCATGTGGGCGGTAGCGCCGATGGGGATAACGACCTCGGAGATGTCTTTTGGGATTCCGATTTTATTGGCGGCGTCGAGGTTTGCGGGGATAGTGGCGATGCTGCTGCCGGTAGCCCATGCGGTTAATGAGGCGGGCAGGATGTTCGACCAGAATTTTTTAACGGCGGCCAGTCGGCCTGCAATGTAAACGTAAATTGAAAAGCCGACAAAGAAATAGAGAATCGCCATCGGGTAATAAACGATAATAGCACGGAAGTATGAGCCGAGAAGCTGCGGGCCGAACATGCCGACCAGATATGCGAAATAGGCACCCAGGCCGATAGGGGCGTAGAACATAATATAGGAAATGGCTTTACTGAAGACTTCGTTGCCGGCGATTAAAAAATTGGTGAATGCCTTTCCTTTTTCGCCGACAGCGGAGGCAGCCAGGCCAGTGAGGATGGAGAATACAATCAGGGCAAGCATATTTTTCTTTGAGAGGATTTCGTTGAAGTCGGCGACAGTGAAGGCTTTTACGATTTGTTCGAGGATTTTAAGCTGTTCGGTATTTGCGGGGGCGTTTAGGTTTAGTGTTATGCCTTTGGCTGGCGGGAAGATTTTGACGGCGACGACCATCATGGCTGAGGCGATGATGCCGGTTACGACGAAGATGACAATCATCGAGGTGAGGATTTTGCCGAGGCGTTTTAAGTCGGTCATTGCGGCGACGGCGGAGGATATGGAAAAAAAGACCATAGGGACAACAATGGTAAAGAGCAGATTGAGAAAGACGTCGCCGAATGGTTTGAAGAACCAGGAACGGCCTTTGAATACCAGTCCCAGCAAAGAGCCGAGAATAATGGAAAAGATTAAAAGCAGTGAGAAGGAATAGCTTTTTAGGAATACTGATTTAAGTTTCATAGGGATAATATCGGCATGAGTCTATATTTTTATACAGTGGTGTTATTGCTGTTTATTGTAGTGCCAGTGCCAGGGTTCGAAGGCGATGCCATCGTTGGAATCCTTTGGGTATGAGAGAGAGAAATTGAAGTTTTGGGCGTTTTTTACAAGCCAGGCGTATTCGGGGAGGACTTCGAAGAGCTGCGGGTTGTTTTGGCCGTCAATGCCGTCTTCGTTGACGAAGTCGATGGCCTGTAGTCGCGGGCAGCCGTGCTCGCTGTAGCCGGGCAGTGCGACAAATTTTGCGGTTTCGCGGATGGAGTAGTTGTGGTTTTTGAGACTTGCCAGGAACAGGTATAACTGGTATGCACTGGAGCGGTAGCCGGACTCGACATAAAGGCGTTTGCCGAGGTCTTTTTGCATTGCGTCCATCATTTTGGTGCAGCTTTGATTGACATCTTTTGGCAGGAATTGCGGGGGCAGGGTCTGGAATTCGCCATTGACTTTGATTTTCTGTCCCTTAATGGTAACGAGTTCTTCATTGTTGGCTACGATTCCGAGGTAGGGGATTTTGACGGACAGGGTATTTGCGTCTAAGTTTTCGAAATTTTTGAGGAATATTTTCTGGCTTTCAGTAAGCGGGGCGTAAAGCTCGTCGAGTGTGAGTGAGGCGAGGTTGTTTTTTTCTCTTCTTTCCTTGATTACAGGTGCGAATCTGTCGAGGATGATTTCGACTTTGTTGACATCTGGCGGTGATAGGCGATTGACGTTGGGGTCAGCAAGGGCGGGGGCGGTAAACGAAAATAAAAAGCAAAAATCAAAAATAAAAATTGCCGGCACATTCATATTTACTCTGTAACAAACTTAGACATCGTTGTAGTTAGCGAAGATATTTTAGCGGGGTGAAGTTTTTTTGCAAGTGATTTGTACTAAAAATAGCGTACAGCGGAGAGCGGATGTCGGACGGCAAAACGGTTGAACGGTAAAGAGCGGCCGAGAAAAAGGCGGAAAATAGGAATGAACAGAAAAGCCCTTTACAAGTATATCGAAAGCGGGGGTATATTTGCGATAGAGACGGATGCGAAGGGAAATGTAATTTCGACATATGGGTCGCTGCTTACGAAAGATTTAGACCCGAAGGAGCTTGATTACGATAATCACTTCACTGATGAAATTAAAGAGAAGATAGAAAAATTTGTTTTGTGACGAAAAAAGAGGATTATCTTGACGTGCACCCTGCCCTGAGCGGTTTTTTCCCAAAAACAGACAGCAAAATAAATTTTATTTATGTTCCAAAAAGGTATTGACACAGACCGGCTTTGCGTATATATTGCGAACAAATGAATTGGATACTAATTAGCTTTTAGGGGAGACCTTTACAGGGGTAAGAACCCAGCTTTTGAAGACTGCTATATCGGCGTAGATTAGCGATTGAGAAAAGTGCCGAACCTTGCCTAAATTAGACATTCAAATGCAGATGATATTAAAACCTAAACTGATAGTAACTGAAACGGCATAAAGCCTGTTTTCAGAACAAGTTAGGAAAAGTACATAAAGTTGAGAAAATCCGCAATCGTGCGGTAATTTATTAGAAGCCGGGAATCCGGCAAAATTAGAAAGGAATAGAAATGAACATTTATGTAGGTAATTTGTCCTTTGAGGTTAAAGAGGACGACCTTCGCCAGGCCTTTGAGGCACATGGCAAGGTAGAGTCCGCAACCATAATAATGGACAAATTCAGCGGCGAATCAAGAGGATTCGGCTTTGTGGAAATGCCGTCCAAGGACGAGGCCACAGCAGCAATCGCCGAGATGAACGGCAAGGACCTTAAGGGACGCGCCCTTAACGTCAATGAGGCACGCCCGAAGACTGAGGGCGGCGGCGGTGGCGGTGGCGGAAGAGGCGGCCCAAGACGCAGCGGTGGTGGCGGCGGCGGTGGTGGCCGCGGCGGTAGAGGTGGCTTTGGCGGTGGCGGCGGTGGTGGCGGCGGAAGACGCAGCTATTAACAGCATGCTATCGAACGAATAGCGTTTCACAGGCGTGGGGTTTTTATACCCCACGCTTTTATTTTACAGCAGTCTTTTCTCGTTAAGCAGCATTATGAAAAAATGTCCATTTTGCGCAGAGGAAATACAGGAACAGGCCATAAAATGCCGCTTCTGCGGTGAATTTCTCGATAAACCAGCCGGGCCAAAAATCAAATGGTATTTCAATACATCCACAGTAGTAATTGCTATACTTTGTGTCGGTCCCTTTGCCCTGCCGCTGGTATTGTTTCATCCACGTTACAGCACGACCACAAAAATTGCGGTTTCAATTCTGGTGGTCATAGTAACCGTTTTGTCCGCCTATTTCGTCGGCTATCTGTACAGCAATTTGATGGCACAGATAAATGCGCTCGGGACTCATTAATCCCACATTCCTATATTTATCCGCCGTTCATTTGTCGGATTTGGCTTAATTGAAATTAACCTTAACTGTTGCAATACCGTTTGCAGGGATATTAACAGTAAAGCTGTTCAGTGTCATTTCAACGGATGCCGTTAAAGGCCGTTCAAGCAAATCCGTCTGGACAGCCTGTTCGATATTTCCAAAAACTGACTTATCCAGCACAACTATTGCCGAGGTATCTTTTCCGGCAGTCTCAAGCAGTCTTAATATAATGCCGGAACCGTCTTCGGATTTTTTCAAAGCTGCAATCAGGACGTTCTCGGCAGAAACCGAGACAAGGTCGCCGGTCTTTGCTGGGAATCGACCCTTATGAATATCGGTATTAATAACCTGCAGGGGATGATTGAAAATTGTCCCAAGTCTTATCATTTTATCAATAGAGATTTTTCCATTATGCGGCACTAAAGCCATACGCATAGTATGTTCGCCCATTTCAGGAAGCGGGTCGGGCATATAGCTTGAGCGAAGCAGTGTCAGAGACAATGTGGAACCGTCAAGTGAATGGCCATTTTTGCAGTCATTCAATAAGAGACAGCCTGCGGCTTCATTGGAATCCTTAACAGAACCTGTTACATCAGCCCAGTTAATGGCAGGCACTTCCTGACCCTGATTTAAGTTTCGCTCAATCGCACCAAAAGGTATTTCATAGGTTGCTTTTGCATTTTTCAACGCAAATGGGAATTGAATACGAAGCTTTGGCGTACCAATTTCCTGAGAGCCTCTTTCCAGCCAGTTTGCCTTGACGGCAATTTCCAGCCAGGATTGACCGCTGCCAAGTGAATAAGTTACCGTTATGGTCGAATCATTAAGTTTCATAACGGATTCAATTGACGCTATAAATTGACCCTGCTGTTTTCTTGTTAAGGAAACAAGGTTCAATGGGGAAATTCTTTTTATGGTTTCACACATTGTCCACGCAGACATCTCGCAGTGCTTTTCTATGAGATATTCTATGGCCGCAAAGGGTTTATCTTTTCCAGCCAGATTAACACCTGAAGTTTTGTCAATAAGTTCTGTTACCGCTCCGGTTGAGGGGTCAAAGTCTATCTTCAGAAATTCATTCTCTATACCGTATGAACCAAATGACTTTACCGTCCCGTCATTACCATCCTGCTTTGTACTTTTCTCAATTATATAAGTGCTGTAACCAAGGGCATCAACGGAAGCCGGAAACACCACATCGATGTAATTATGGCCCCAGTAATTTCCGGAGCCGACCTTCTGTGCGTTTATAATTTTCCCAGGAGGCGTACGAACAGCAAATTTTTTATCATCAGTTTTATCCGAATCATCAACAGCTTCCCAGATGCTGACCTTTACGAGTTCATTTCGTCTGCACACAACAGGGTTAAATACTACCACGGCATGCGGATAACCGTTTGCCTGGCTGACGGAAGAGGCATAGCCTAAAACCGTCCCGCAGCCGGCACCGGCTCCCATACCAGTTGAAGGCTGCTTATCGTTTGTATCTGTTTTCACAAGACCTGCAAACGATGTGTCCACTTCCGCCGCAACCGCCCGCAGTGAGTTGGTTGTTACCATTCCTGTTATTGCCGCCGACTGCTGGAACAGTCCCGACTGATATTCGCGTGTCCAGTGGACTCCTGAGCCAGGCAGGATATCGTGGAAATGGCCGAACAGAGTATTTATCCAGGCTTCTCGCAGCTTATCATCGGGCACTTTTTTCCCAACCATAGTGGACGCCAAAACTGAAGCGTTTTCGGCATCCTGAATCTGACATTCGGCCAGCCGATTGAGCTTTTTTATCTGGCTCTGTGAAGTGTAACAGCCGGTAAATTCAAAATTAAGCTCTCCCTTTATCACAGGGAATTTATCGCCGTATTTTTCAATTGTTTCAAAATACTTATTCACGGTGGTCATCTTAAAATTAGGATAAATCGGCCATGAATTCATGTCGATACATCGCATTATATCCTGTCTGGTTGGTCCGCCGCCGTGGTCGCCGACGCCGTACACATGCAGCCAGTCTTTCAGACCTGTTTTTTCACAGAAT
>JAPLMV010000261.1 GCA_026386835.1 Planctomycetota bacterium
TATTGAAACTGCTGGTGGAAAAGTTCAATATCAGCCCCATCGGCAATGTTGATGAGGATTTAGCTGTGATGTTGAAAAAGTAAATTTGATTATGGAAAGACCCTGATAATGACTTTAAGAAACATAGTAAAAATAGATGAAGAAAAATGTAACGGATGCGGCCAGTGTGCAAAGGCGTGCGCCGAGGGCGCCATAAAAATCATTGACGGCAAGGCGAAGCTGATTAGTGAAATTTATTGCGACGGCCTGGGCGCATGCATAGGCCATTGTCCGCAGGATGCCATAACCGTCGAAAAACGCCAGGCGGCACAATTCGACGAACAGGCAGCTAAAAAACATCTGGCTAATGAAAATTTAGATAACTTTATCTGCCAGGGAATAGCAGCGAAAAGTTTGCGGGAAAAAAATGCTAATGCTGATTCAGATGCTGCGCCGGCTCCTTCACAACTGGGGCAGTGGCCGGTGCAGTTGAAGCTGATTTCACCGAACGCACCCTACTTTGCAAATTCCGATTTGCTGCTGGTTGCCGATTGCGTCCCCTTTGCGATGGGCGATTTTCACAGCAGATTCCTCAAAGACCACAGTATCGTTATCGGCTGCCCAAAACTTGACGACGTAAACTTTTATATTGCAAAGCTGGCCAATATTCTGCAGGCAAATAAACTAAAGACTCTGACGGTAATTCATATGCAGGTGCCCTGCTGCTCAGGCTTGACATATATCGCACAACAGGCGATAGCCCGCAGCTCTGTAAAAATGGCCTTTAAGGATATTACTATTGACCTCAAGGGCAATGTGATTAATACTGAAATCATAGAAAACTAACGGCTGGTCTGAAAAATGATTGAGTTTATTAAATTACTAATAATCAGCTTCTGGAATACGCTGGCAGAAATGTCACCGTATCTATTGTTCGGCTTTCTCGTAGCAGGAATTCTTTCGGCGTTCGTGTCGCAGAGCGTTGTGGAAAAGCATCTTGGCGGCAAAGGAATATGGCCGATATTGAAGGCGTCTCTTTTCGGCGTTCCGCTTCCCTTGTGCTCGTGCGGCGTCATTCCGGTTTCGATGTCGCTATACAAACACGGAGCAGGCAGGGGTTCTACAGTAGCTTTTCTGCTGTCCACTCCTCAAACCGGCATCGATAGTATTTTCGTAACGTTGAGTCTCCTCGGGCCTGTATTTGCAATTTTCAGACCCTTTGCGGCATTTTTTACCGGCATTGTCGGCGGTGTTCTGGTCGATGCCTTTGACAATACCAATACCGGCGGTGCCAATGGCCCCATCCCGAAAAAATGCACCGATGACTGCTGCGGCGGGGGCAAAAGAAGCCATAAACTTCTTAAAGGCCTCAAACATGGTTTCGTCACACTGCCTGCCGATATTGGCAAACCAATGTTGGCCGGCCTGGCAATTGCCGCGATTATTTCTGCGGTTGTGCCGGATGATTTTTTTGCCGACAAGCTCGGCACAGGGATTTTCGCAATGCTTGTGATGATGGCACTTGGTATTCCGGTTTACGTCTGCGCAAGTGCCTCAGTGCCGATGGCGGCGGCGATGATAATGAAAGGCCTGTCGCCTGGTGCGGCTCTGGTCTTTCTTATGACGGGCCCTGCCACAAACGCAGCATCGTTCATAACCATCTGGAAAATTTTAGGCAGCCGAACCGCAATCATTTATCTTATCAGCGTTGCCGGCTGCGCACTTGCCGCCGGTCTGCTTTTGGATTACATCGGCGCAGACATCTCCGCCGTCGCCATTTCCCACGTTCACCAGATGATACCGGCTGCGGTCAATCAGGTCTGTGCCTTAGTGCTGCTTGGTGTTCTGGCCTTTGCCCTTTTCAAAAATAAAAAGTCCGACATAAAATCACAGGCACTTATATAAAGGATGAATATGTCCGATTGGACGATACAAAAACTCTTAAACTGGACTGCCGAGTATTTTAAGGACAAAAAATTAGACGCACCCCGCCTAAGTGCCGAACTTCTGCTCAGCTCTATTCTTGCTATGAAGCGAATCGAATTATACACGCAATTCGATAAACCTGTTGCCAAAACCCAGTTGGACCAGTTGCACAATCTGGTAAAACGGGCGGGCCAAAACGAACCCGTTGCATACCTTATTGGAAAAACCGAATTCTATTCTCTCGAAATTATTGTCAGCCCTGCTTGCCTTATCCCCAGGCCGGAAACGGAACTGCTGGCTGAAAGGGCAATCGAATTCCTGCGCAGGCGAACAGGCAAACAATTTGTCTGCGACCTCTGTACCGGCAGCGCCTGCATTGCCGTGGCTATTGCAAAAAACTTCGCCGATGTCGATATAATCGCGACGGATATTTGCGACGCAGCATTAAAAGTAGCCGCTGAAAATATCCAAAAATATCAGTTGAACAATCGGGTTAAACTCTTATGCGGCGATTTATTCGACGCAATTGTCCCACACCTCGATGCCGAAAAATTCGATTTGATTGTCTGCAACCCGCCTTATGTAAGCGCAGGCGAATTCGAAACGCTCGATAAAAATGTAAAAGATTATGAGCCGAGACAAGCGTTGTTTGCTGGAAAAGATGGCTTAGATGTTTATCACAGAATTGCTGAAAAGGCGGATGCGTTCTTAAAGCCCGATGGCGCATTGATGCTTGAAATCGGCTACAGCCAGGGACATTCCGTCAGCGAATTACTCAAACAGACTAATTGTTTCAGACAGACCGCCATCGAAAAGGATTTTCATAATAACGACCGAGTTATAACCGCTGTAAAATGAAACTCCACTTTCGTCAGCTGTCATCAGCTCACGCCAGCTCGCATCAGAGAGCATCCAAACGCATTCAGAAGCACTCCAAACTACATCCAAAGTACGCCCAAACACATCCAATCACACCCATCGATTTTGCTTTAACATTATTCATATAAAAGACTTAAGAATAAATTTAACCGCGGATTAACACGGATTTTCACGGATTTTTTTTATTTTTAAGTACCGCTCACTAACGTTCGCGGCTCTGTTATGCAAATTTCAAAGAGCGGGAGGCGCAGAAAAACTGCGTCCCTCTATAAAGGGGCGTACCTGCGCGTTTGGTCGAAAAAAGTTCACCACGAAGCTCACGAAGAACACGAAGAAAAGTCATAAGTCACTGTTAGGTAAAGAGTAAGAAAATTGTAAAAAATTTTTATTTTTTTCGGAATTTGGGTGTGGATAGCTGCGCGAATGGCAGAAGAGAGTCGTTAGTCGATAGGACGTGTTGCCCAAATGGTGTTTTGCCACATTTTACGTTCTTTGGAAACGAGGTAGGCGGCTTCGCCGCCGTTTTTTCTGCGGATTCCTCACATTCGTTCGGAATGACGTGGCTACGCCACGTAAAAATATGTTTGGGCAACACGCTCGATAGTCGCTGGTATTTAGAATCCGCATGGGCAACAAGTTGCCCATCCTACATAACTACGCGCCAGGGGGGTGCGGTCAATTCCGGGATATGCCATTTACAGCCGCATCGATGACAGTTCTCCATATCCGGCCTGCGGAGTTTGCCGCAGTTTTCACAGGTAACAAGAGTTATATCCGGCCTTGTCAGCCGGTAAGCGATATAAGCAGACAGACCAAATAGAATCGTTCCAATCTTCCAGTAGAATCTGGCCCTATCTGAAAGCCCTACCATTGCTGCGTCACAGGCTACTTTGCGGGTCAGCCAAATACTTAACACAAGTGACGGAAAGATTATAAACACTGCAAGAAACAGCTTTGCCGTAATCGTCTGGTCGATTCGCCTGGCCGTCATAGCAACAAAGGAATTCGGCAAAATAAATAATGCATTATGACCAGC
>JAPLMV010000098.1 GCA_026386835.1 Planctomycetota bacterium
TGTCCTGAAATTCAAAGCCCCAAGCAGGCTGAGTACCCTGTTATTGAGACCCCTTACGTTGGTTTCTACCGAGGCGTCTTTGCCCAATTGCAGCACCTTGTGATTGACCTCTTTTTTGGTCTGCGCCACAAGTTCCTCAATCCGTGACGGGTGTATGCGTCCATCCTGTATAAGCCGTTCCATCGAAAGCCTGGCGACTTCACGCCTGACGGGATTGAAGCCGCTGACCACAATCATTCCGGGCGTGTCATCGACAATGACATCAACGCCGGTGGCCTTTTCAAACGCACGAATGTTACGGCCTTCCCTACCGATGATTCGGCCTTTCATATCGTCGTTGGGAATTTCAACAGTCGAAACCGACACCTCGCAGGTGTGCTCAGCGGCATATCGCTGAATGGCTGAGCTTAGTATTTCACGGCTCTTTTCCTCGACGAGTTCATTGGTTTCATCGAGCTTGCGCTTAATGAGAGTTGACATCTCCTGCTCACATTCCTCTTCGAGCCGTTTCAAAAGCAACTCCCTTGCCTCATCAACATTCATCGCGGAAATTTTAAGCAACTGATTTTTCTGCTGAGCCATCAAGCCGGTCAACTGGCTTTCCTTGCTGCTGAGGTTGTTCAGTCTTCTCTCAACTTCCTGTTCCTGCTGTTTTAATGATTTTTCCTTCTGCTGAATAATGTCGCCCTGACGGTCAAGCGTATCCTCGCGTTTGCTCAATCTGACCTCTGTTTCGCGTAACTCGGAACGAAACCGATTGGTCTCAGCGGCGAACTGCTCTTTTTTCCTGATGTTCTCAGCGGCTGCTTCAATCTGAGCGGACTTGATTATGTTCTCCGCTTCGCGACTGGCGCCTTCAATTTGCCGTTCGAGGTCTTGCTTAAAGGTCTTTGCTTTTTCCCTGGAAACTATCTGGTAAATTATTACCGTAAGACAGATTCCCAATACAAAACCGATAACCGTAGCAATAGCCGCCGGCAAGGTAATTTGCATTAGTAGTACGTCCATAATTCCTACCTTTCTCTTGCGGTTTCAAAAAGTAACAAATATCTGCGAAACTATAGACTGCGGGAGTTTTTCAGGCAGGAATAATGCCCAGAGATGTACTTGCGAAATCCCTTTGTAAGAACACAAACTCAGCCGTTAAAGGCCTAATCGGCCTTTACTTGCGGTGTTTTCGATATTGCCAATCTTCCCTTAACCCCGACATTAGCTGAACTTATGCTCAATAGCTGCTCTCCTTTGCTGCTAAGCAAACTCTTTTCCAAAAAGACTTCATTTCACTTTAGGTTTATTTTTGGCTGTCCTGCCAGTGCTGTTCGGGCAAATGCTGATTTTATAGACGCCAAAAATAGTCTCTGTAGCACAACTGCCTTTATAGAAAGGACTTACAAGCCCTCTCTGGGTCCATCCCGTATAAAATCGAATATAAACTCAGGATTAAATATTTAGGACGACCCACAATCCTGTTCGCAAATCACTAAACTTCATAATATATGTTTTAGGGCAGCCGGTCAAGCAAAAATTCTATGAATTCTTTACAATTTTTTGTCTCAGAAAAGATTTGGGTGTGCCCAAATCCTTATTTGGTAAGATGGGCAAGAATTTTCAGGAAAATTGTCGTTAGTTGTTAGCAGATAAGTAGTTAGAATGAATTTTGGGGTTTGCAAAAAGTGACAAAAACTGACAGGAATTGAGCATTTTTTGACAAAAATCGTTCATTTTTTAACGCTTTTTTACACTTTTTTACAAAAAAAGATGTTTTTTTGACGTGGTCGTTAAAAAAAGACCACCTATGTCAAGCATGTTAAAATGGGAAAGATGTAATGTTTGTAGGTTTTGGGCTGTATTCTGCTCGGCTACGGCGGCCGAGACTGCGACGAGCTTTTTATGTGCCCATTCTCGTGCGTCCGCCGGTCCGAGCAAGACGCAACTTTGGGCAAGAGAAAGAATATGTTGTACAACAGGAAAAAAATAAAAGAAAATCCGCCGAGGGCACGGAGAGGTAAAAGTGCACAAAAGCATGAGGCAAAAGTAAAGAGAGTTTTTAGTTTGTGGAAAAAAGACCAATGATATCTAAAAATACCAAGCGGCTGGCCAATAAAATAAGTTAGTAAAGATAAGTAATAAAACTTTTTTGTAGGAGGACAGATTATGGCTTTTACACTATCACCTGGTTCAAAGGCTCCGGATTTTTCACTTCGGGCTACCGATGGTAATACTTACTCGCTCAAGGATTTCAAGAATGCGAAAGTTTTGGTTATCTTTTTTACATGCAATCACTGCCCATACGTAACAGGGTCCGATGAAGTAACCCGAAAGACCGCAGATAAATTCGCACCTCAAGACGTAATGTTTGTCGGCATAAACTCGAACAGTCCCAATACATACACAGAAGACTCATTTGAAAATATGGTAAAGCGTATGAAGCAGTATAAATTTCCATGGCTGTATCTTTATGATGCTACCCAGGATATTGCAAGAGCATACGGTGCACTAAGGACGCCGCACTTTTTTGTCTTCAACAAAGAAAAAAAACTTGTTTATACCGGCCGCGGTGTAGATAATCCCCGCGAAACCAGCAAGATGACTGTAAACAATCTGGAAAACGCTCTCGAGGAATTACTTGCAGGTAAAGAGATAACTACTCCGATAACTAACCCGATTGGCTGTAATGTCAAGTGGGAAGGCAAAGATGCTCACTGGATGCCGCCTGATGCCTGTGATTTGGTGTGATATCAAGAAGAAACCCCGTCACCCGACTTTGCCAAGTGCTACGCCGAGGCAAGCACGCCACCCCCGACAAAAACATTCGAGGGCAGGAGGGCGAGGATGACGGGTGTTTTGATTGATTATGGATAATTGATAATTGATAATTGATTATTGATTATTGGGGAGAGATTGTTTCGCTACGCTCGCAATGACAACAAAAACAACTTTCGGGATTATTGATTTTCTTTGGCGTTGAGGAGGCTGTAAACCTCATTGGCAGAAGCGGCTTTTTCAATGTTCTCTTTGAATTTTGTATCAAGCATCAATCTGCTTATTCTGGCAAGGGCCTGGATATGCGGGCCGGTCTGGTCGACTGGCGAGGCCAGCAAAATTACAATTTTTACCGGCTTACCGTCAACGCTGGCAAAATCAATCGGTTCGCCTGCTATTCCGATAGCCATGACAAGCTCCCTGACACCTTTACATTTGCCGTGCGGCAAAGCAATGCCGGAGCCAATGCCGGTACTGCGGGTTTGTTCACGCATCAAAACAGCGTCGAGGACAATTTTTTTGTCCAGCAGCAAACCCTTTTCGTTAAGTAAATCCACCAATTCTGTAATAACGGACTGGCGGTCTCTGCCATTAAGCGGGACTTTGACACAGCCTGGCTGTAAAATTTGCGCTAAATTCATATAGTTACACCTATCTTAAAATAATATCTTCGTATATCGGCTTATAAGCAAGCATTTCATTATACGCAGGGCGGAGGCAATTGCAATAATCTTAAGAAAATTTCCTCGGAAAGGGTTTTTTCCTGATTCAGCTCCACGTGCGGCTATGGGTATATATCGTTCATGGTGATATGATTTTCTTCTTTACAGTCTGTTCTTTTGGGGTAGAATTAAATGTAATTCGCAGCACAGAAATACTATCTTTCGGATATTTAGCTATGGAAAAAATAAATATTTACGACACGACCCTTCGCGACGGGATGCAGTCGGAGGGCATCAGTTTTTCACTTGAAGACAAGCTGGCGATTGCGCGGTGTTTAGACAAGCTTGGCGTCGATTATATTGAAGGCGGGTATTCCGCCTCCAACCAGAAGGAAATGGAGTTTTTTACCGAGGCAGGCAAGCTTGGCTTAAAGAACTCAAAACTGGCGGCCTTCGGGAATACCAGAAGGGCCGATGCAAAGGTTTGCGATGACGTTTCGCTTAATGCAATCCTTTCCTGCAGAACTCCTGCTGCGACCCTGGTCGGAAAGGCCTGGGATATGCACGTTACGGATGTGCTTGGTTGCTCGCTGGATGAAAACTTAAAAATTTGTGCCGAATCGGTGAAGTACCTCAAGAAAAAAGGTCTTGAGACAATTTTTGATGCTGAACATTTTTTCGACGGGTTTAAGGGTAACCCTAAATACGCCATTGAAGTTCTTTCGGCTGCGGCACAGGCAGGCGCAGATGCGATTGTATTGTGCGATACCAACGGCGGCACGATGCCGCACATGGTTTACGAAATTACAAAAAGTGTTTGCGAAAAATTCGGCACGATACCAATCGGGATTCACACTCATAATGACTGCGACTGCGCAACGGCTGATTCACTGGCAGCGGTTCGTGCAGGGGCAAGACACGTTCAGGGAACAATAAACGGGCTTGGAGAGCGATGCGGCAATGCCAATTTATGCACCCTAATACCAACTTTTGCCTTTAAGATGGGCTTTAGTGTTCTGAGCAAAGAAAAGATTAAAACGCTTACCGAGGTATCTCGTTTCGTATTTGAAATTGCCAATTTGGCGCCGATAATGAATATGCCGTATGTAGGCGAAAGTGCCTTTGCACATAAGGCTGGGCTGCATGTCGATGCCCTGAGGAAAAACAAACGAACATACGAACACATTGACCCAGAAGCTGTCGGGAATGCAAGGCGGTTCCTCATTTCCGAGCTGAGCGGCAAGTCGAATGTCATGGCCCGGCTCGAAAAAACAAAAGCCCCTGACGACAAGAAGCTGGCTAAGAAAATTCTCGCCCGCGTTCAGGAACTTGAGAGCCAGGGCTATCAGTTTGAGGCAGCCGATGCGAGCTTTGATTTGCTGGTCAGAAAAACTCTTGGGACATATAAGCCTGCTTTTAAGCTGGTAAAGTATCACGTTACCGTTGAAAAAGGGGCAGACGGAAATCTGATTACGGAAGCCACCGTGAAGCTGAAGGTTGGTGGTGTAACAGAGCACGTTGTAGGGGAAGGGGATGGTCCTGTTAATGCACTGGATGCGGCCCTGCGAAAATCGCTCGAAAATTTCTATCCGTGCATCAAAGATTTACGCTTGATTGATTATAAGGTAAGGGTGGTTAACGCGAAAGAAGGGACCGCGGCTAAGGTCAGGGTTATAATTGAATCACGCGATAAGAACTCACTGTGGGGGTCGGTCGGAGTGTCAGAGAATATTATCGAGGCAAGCTGGCAGGCACTATCTGACAGTATGGAATATAAGCTAAATAAAGACAAGGGGTTATAGTATTGGGCCGTTAGCTGACGGTCGATAGTCAATCGCAGGCGGAGCAGAGAAGTTTAGTCGCGGATTTATTTCGTATATCGTATGTTGTCGAAAAAAGGAATTTTGGTTATTGTTAATCTGAAATATTATTTGGCTGTTTTTAATTATCCATGAAAAACAAAGAAATAGATATGATACCAATTGTATTTAATTAATGCGCTTATAGGCAAATAGCCGATATAATTCATGGTAGTCATTTGATAATATTTTAACATGGAGGCTATTATGAACGTTAAAACACATCACACATTAAAAGAACTGCAAAAGCTTTACCACA
>JAPLMV010000075.1 GCA_026386835.1 Planctomycetota bacterium
GCCGAACATTCATGCCCCATTATAAACGGATATTCAACTATCTGCGAACCGATTCTGCCTGTTTCGTAATAATGCACATCCGAGCCGCAAACCCCAACCCTCTCTATCTTCAGCAGCACCTCATTAGCTTTTTTTATCTTCGGCGCCGGCACATCCCTTATTTCCATCTGCCGGATATCTGTCAAAACTACTGCTTTCATAAAATCACTTCGAAAAAATCTTGCATATATAAAGTGGTAAAGTAAAATTTTCCTTTCCTAATGTCAATAAGGATATTATCCTGCAATGAAATATTACAGTTTAAGTTATATCTTGCCCGATAATATACATTGTTTGATATTACTAATTTTTGAGATATCTATGGCAAAAGAATTATTTACTATCGGATACGAAGGCAAGAGTCTTGACGGCTTTGTGACGGAATTAAAAAAATTTGCCATATCATGTCTTATAGACGTAAGAGAAATACCGTTCTCTCGAAAACGAGGCTTTTCTAAATCTGCGCTTGCCGAAAGGCTTAACAAAGAGAATATCCAATACGTTCATCTCAGGGAACTTGGAAGTCCAAAACCAGTTCGAGAAAGTTTAAAAGCAAATCGTGATTACCTGACTTTTTTCAGAAAGATGGATAAATACCTCGATACGAAAAAAGAAACCATCGAAAATGCTTATAGTTATGTAACCTATAACACGTGTTGTTTAATGTGCTTTGAACGGCTTGCCGCCGAATGCCATCGCAAGATAGTAGCCCAAAAAATCAAGGCACGGGATGGGAATGGTCTTCAAATAAAAAATGTCTGACGCATATTCAAAAGGGGGTTGTTTTGAAACTCGTAACTAAAACTGTCCTAATCACAGTCAAAGCTCCCCCTAACCCGTCAAAAAAATACCAAGAGACAAATTGCTGTGCAGGAATCGAGATAGATACGGGAAAATGGATAAGGCTGTATCCGATACCTTTCAGACTCCTTAATGACTACCAGCAGTTTCCAAAGTATAGCATCATTTCTGTCGCATGCACAAAACCACTGAGAGACAAACGAATTGAAAGCTATCAAATAGACCAGGACAGCATCCAAATCTTACGCCATATAGGCACAAAAAATAGCTGGGACGAAAGAAAAAGCATCGTGTTGCCTGCACTATCCCCATCTTTTTGCGAAATCCTCGAAGAAGTAAAACACCACAAATCATTAGGCATCTTCAAGCCGGATAACATAGTTTTCAAAGTAGGCAAAACCGTATCGAAAGATAAAAAAAAGCGTCAAATTGCCTACAATCAGCATCATCTTTTCGATAAAACATTAAAACCACTCGAGGAAGTACCATTTAGCTTCTACTATGAATTTAAATGCCATAGATGCCCGACATGCAATGGGCACAAATTAATGATTCATGATTGGGAATTGACACAAGCGTACAGAAGTTGGCGGCATAAATACGAAGATAAAAATTTATTGCTGAATAAAATAGAAGAAAAATGGCTTCATAACCTTTTTAGTTGCAAGAATGATGTTTACTTTTGCGTTGGCAATGTATGGCGACGTCCAAAGCAGTTTATGGTTTTGGGTGTTTTCTATCCCCCGAAATCTCTTCCAACCCTATTTGCTTAAACATTAAACCTGAAATTAATAATGTCCCCGTCCTTCACTACATACTCCTTGCCTTCAAGCCTCGTCTTGCCCGCCGCCTTGACTGCCTTTTCGCTGCCAAGCTCCTTAAGGTCGTTATACCCGATGGTCTCGGCACGTATAAAGCCACGCTTGATATCGCTGTGAACCTTCCCAGCCGCATCAACCGCAATAGTCCCATGTCTTATCGGCCATGCCCGAACCTCATCCTCGCCGACAGTCAAAAAACTTATCAGCCCAAGCGCACGATAACAGGCATTTACAAACTTCCCAGTCGCCGACTCGGTTATCCCCAAATCCGCCATAAACTCACGCTTGCTCTCGGCATCCAGCTGCGATAGTTCACCTTCCAGCTTTGCGCAGAACTCAACAACAGGCACCGACTTATCAATACTTCCTGAAAAGTTGAATTCCTCCGTTAATTTTTCCTCCCCGACATTTACCGCAACAACCATCGGCTTGAGCGTCAAAAAACCAAGCGACTTAATCATTTCTTTTTCCGCTTCAGTCGAGACAGCGCTGCTTATCGGCTTTTCCGATTCTATCGCCTCCTGCAATTTTTTCTGCAAAGTAAGTTCCACTCTATCCTGTGCCTGCGTCTTCGAGGGTTTGTTCACCTGTTTTTCGAGCTTCTCTATTCGCGTTGTAACCAGCTCCAAATCCGCAAGCAGCAATTCAGTCTTTAATTCATCCAAATCCCTTTTGGGATTCACACTGTCACGATATGCAGGCACAGCCGGATTTTCAAACGCCCGAACCACCAGTACAAGAAGCTCTATCGTCCGTATCTGGTTGATTAACCGCCTCGCCGCCGTTCTGCCGTGGTCATCGGTAAAATTAAAACCCGGCAAATCAAGACAATCGATTGTCCCATGTACGGTCTTCTTTGGCTTATAAAGCCCTGTCAGCCAGTCAAGCCTTGCATCTGGAACAGGCACAATCGCCTCTTCAATAACCGCCGCCCCGCCTGCACCTGCCGCCTTGCCGCGTATAGCCGCCAATATCGTACTTTTCCCAGACTGCATCAACCCTACAAGTGCCGCCTTCATTTTTTATCTTTCTCTATAAACGCTATTACCTAATGAATCGTACGCAACTGTCGCCGGAAAATCAACTACCTGCAGTTTTCTCACCGCCTCGGCTCCCAAATCCCCGTATGCAATAATTTCAGCCGATACGATATGCCTGCTCAATAATGCCCCTGCCCCTCCTAATGCCGACAGATGAACCGCTCCGTATTTTTTTAGCGATTCCCTGACCTCGCTGCTTCTGTACCCTTTTCCAATCATTGCCCGCATCCCCCTCGCAATCAGTTTGGGACTGAAGGCATCCATTCTCGCTGAAGTCGTCGGCCCCGCCGCCCCAATAACTTTACCAGGCCGCGCAGGTGTCGGCCCCACAAAATAAATAATCGCTCCCTCCAGCTCAAATGGCAGCCTCTCTCCAGCATCTATCGCCGCGCATAATCTTTTATGCGCCATATCGCGAGCAGTATAGATTACGCCGCTTATAGCAACCTCATCGCCTGCCTTCAGCGACCTCGCTTGGGCCTCGCTTATTGGCGGCACTAATTTCCTAACTTCACCCATCTTTTATCGTTCTAACACAACATTGTCATTCCTGCGCAAGGTTGTCGCCCCTGCGCAAGGCTGTCATTCCTGCAAAAAATTGTCATTCCTGCGAAAGCAGGAATCCATTCTTTTATCCAAGAGTTTAATGCCAATATCCTATCATCTCGCCGCTCTTTTAGCGAATTGAAAAGACCTAATTTTAATTTTATTGCTTCTGCTGCCCACCCTTTATGGTACAATAGTAGTGCCATGTCCAAATATCCAATATATCTCGAAGTCAGCAGCCGACGTGTCGTCATCATCGGCGGCGGCTCTGTCGCAACAAGAAAAGTTCAGATACTCCTCGATGCCGGCGCACGCCTTGTCATAGTCTCGCCGAAAATCGACGATGTATTGACAAACCTCTGCCGCGGCACAAATGCCGAACTGATAAAATCCAGGTATTCGAAAAATTACCTAACCGGCGCCACTCTTGCCATCGCTGCCACAAACGACCATACGTTAAATAAGCAGATATACAAGGATTGCCAGGAACTCGAGATTTTATGCAACGTGGTCGATGAGCCGGAGCTTTGCGACTTTTTCGTACCAGCCGTTGTTAAACGCGGCGACCTGCAGATAGCCATCGGCACCGAGGGCAACTGCCCCGCTTATGCAGGCCATATCAGGGAAAAACTCGAGCATCTTTTCACCGAAAATCACGGCCTGTTTTTAGCCCAAATCCAAACCCTGCGAAAAAAAATTATCGAAGATACCCCAGACCACGAACACCGAAAGGCACTGCTCGGAAAACTCGTTGATGACCAGTCTTTCGATTACTTTGTCCAAAATGGCTTGCGGAAATGGCGCACCTTTGCCGAAGAAATTATCAAGGGATACCCACCACAGCCGGAATAAATCTCGGGTAAAATAAAAGCCTCTCTAATACCGCAACGTTGCCTAACAACCAGTTGCAGAAAAGAAATGACCAAACAGCAGACAACCCCGCGCAAAAGATAGCGGAGCCGCTCCTCCTCCAGGCGCGACTCCGTATCCTCTATCGTAAACAAAACCGGTTTTGCCCGTTTTTGATGCTGGCGCAGCCGATCCTGATATAACTCGAAATCGGGCGGACTTCATCCTCCTCCATTAAAGTTTTAGGATGTCCGCCCAATATCATCGTCCTATAAGGGCGAACCAGTAGATACCGCAAAAATTATGCCAACAACACAAAACAAATTAAAAGCCCAAGGGTTTTCCTTGTAACGTTCTATAAAAACGCCATTTATAATATTGAAACTGCTCTGTATGGAAGTTGCTTATTTTAACACTATGTCGTATTTAGTAAACATAGAATGGGTGCTGATTATCCCATTTTTCCATTACAGTACCCCAAAACCTCAAAATGACCGAGGAATTTGCCTGATGTTTACAAAAAACAACACTGATGATGTAAAAATAAACATCACTTAAAATAAACAAAAAAGCCCATCCAAAGGACGGGCCTTTTCAATATCGATACCACCAACTTTTGGGTCGGATTACTTATTTGGCTGTCCTGGCGATATCCTCCTGTCTTACGCCATGATATGTAGTCAGGGTATACTCGAACTTTTTGGCTGACCTCGGCTCAAGAATAAGCGTGAACTTAACAGCACCGGCATCCACTGTCTCGAATTCACCGAAGTCGCCGCTTTTTTCAAGTGTCCAGTATGAAGTGTTGAAATTACGCCTTATCTCAACCTTAGCCGGTATATCCCGTGTATTTTTAACCTCGATTTTGAATTTTCTCACCTCATCCCAGCCGGAAACGTTACCTTTGTTATCGAATCTGTAGCTGTCCGTCTTGAAATCCATAAGCATCGGCTCAACAACGATGCCGGCTGCCGGTCCCAGGTTCAGTTCCACATCCTCATCGACAGGGATATACTTGAAAGAGGATTGACCTGTATAAGACAGATGTCCCTTATCATCGATACCTCTGTAAACCTTCAGCTCACCGCCGGGAATGGGCGTATCGCCGAGCTTATGTTCCTTGTTATTTTTGAAACTAATAAACCGTATCACGCCCCTGCCATATCTTTCCTCTTCAAATTTATACAGATTCACTACCGGCACCGAGTCAACGTCAAAACTAATCAATCGTTTCGACCAGCCGGTAGGAATCGTCTCCGTACCCTCGATTGTATAAAGGAAATATTCGCTGAGACCTTCCTTTTTTATTTCCTTTGGTTTTAATTCTTTCATCGCTTTTTCCGCCCGCACAAGACCAAATGTAGGCTCAGCAGCATCGGCAAGTGGCGCGTTTGCAACTTGAGGTATAGGCAGTAATCCCGGCCTACCGTAAGGATATTGCCGACGTGCAAGTTCCGCTATCTGGTCGAGTATATGAACCTGGCCGACAATCAGGCGGGTTTGTGCGTTTTCGTAATCTTCGCCGCTATTATTTGTAACGCGGACATATCCCTGCAGCCGCATCGTCTTTTCATCCTCGGTAAGCGTCCCCATATAAAACGCCCGCCACGACAGGCCGCTCGTAAGATACGAAATCTCAACCGGCACCTGACCTTTTACGCCGCTCTGGATATTCCACAGCCCAAGATTCTGCACCCTCGGCGGATAGGTCAATTCCGCAATGTCGATTTTATCCGCACTGGCTTTTGGCAGCATCTCAAGGCTGGTCGGGTCGATAAGCGTATTGGCCCAGGAAAACTGCAAACTGTTTTTCCCTTCTTTGAGCGTCAGTGCTCTGCTCTCACGCACTAAGGTCATGTCAGCGGAATTATAGATAGTAAGCTGTACGGTGTCCCTTGTCGGCAATGTAACTAAATCGACTTTCGCCGGGGCGGCGGCGGATACTGCAGCAATTATCATTAATATAAAAATTAAACGTTTCATTTTTCTGCTCCTTTAGTTTGAGATTATCTTTTTTTATTCATATCCGCTTCACGGCTTTACATTGCGCCGGTGGTAGTGCATTTCAATATCCTTTTTGGCACGGGCATCAAGCTTAATCTCGAACTGTATGGTATCCGCGCCTTTGCGTTCGAATTCCATACTGCACTTTTCCATATCCCATTGGCCCGGAATGTGTTCGATAACCGTAAGAACGGCGGGGCTGTCCTTAAAATTCTCGACTTTTGCGGTGATTATTTCGTCGGTGTCGTAGAGGGTAGTCTGGCCATCGTTATTTTTCCACAGATTTATTTTTTCATCCTTCATTTTTCGCTGTGTTACGACTATGTCGCGGCTGTCGCCGATATAAAGCTCCATCTTCTCGCCGACAGGGACAAGACCTGTAACATCTTCGCCCAGAAAGATAGTGCTTTTGCTGCCATCGTCCTGAAACAGCCGTGCCTTTCCCCCCCAAAGTGCGAATTTACCCAGACCGCTTTTCGTGTCGTTTACAATTCGATAACATACCGGAATGCCGACATTTTTATTTTCGAGCCGTTCCGGGTCCCAGGGCAGTTTGGCAGCATCGAAAGTCCAGACCTTCTGAATGGGTACTTGCGGCGATTCGAGGAAAAGCATCTGCTTTGTTTCCTCGTGGCTGATACTCTGCTCAAAGGCCTGCCCGTAATCGAGCAGCACATTTGCCTTGGCGAAATCCTCGCCTGAAAAATTCCGCAGCACAAGATAGCTTTTCAAATCGATAGCGGTCTCAGCCTTGTCGGCTATTGCCTTATATGTAATCAGCCGGTCGATATTGCTCAATAGGTAGCTTATTCGCACCTTCTCGGCGTAATCCTTGTCGCTATTGATTTCCCAGACAAGGGCTGCTTCATCAGGCGGATAACTCACATTAAGCAGTATCACCTTATCAGGATGTTCGAGCACGGACAATCGAATCGAGTCGGCATCGATGCTCACGCCCTTCCATGAAAAATCAATCTTGTTAATTCCTTTCTGCAGCGTCAGCACCCGCTCTTCTTCAATCAGTGTCGCCGTTGGATTATCTAAGCGAACCACCGTTGCCGCCCGCTCAGGAAGCGCAACAAGCTTTATCCTTGCCTGAGTAACTGCGGCACATGCCAGCACCAGCATAATTGCAATCAGTTTGTTTGCTTTTGCATTCATAATTTAATCTCCTTTCAAATAAATCTATTTTAATTTCGCAAATGATTCTTCACGCACACTGTGATATGTCGTTACAATATATTCAAATGTCCTTTTGCTTTCCGGCTCAAGTTTCATTCTAAAGCGAGCATGTGCAGCATCATACTTTTCGTAGGAAACATCTTTGTCGTTAATCTGCAGTGTCCAATACGCGGTGCCAAATCCCCTTGTAATTTCCACTTCTGCCGCCAGATTGCGAGTATTGGCAGCTTCCACTTTCCATTTTCGTATTTCGTCCCAGCCGCTCACATTGCCCTTGCTGTCAAACATAAAATTGTCTTTCTTAAAATCCATCAGTGTGGGCTTAACTGAAACCAGCCGGGCAGGACCGAGATTCAGCTCGACCTTTTCATCTACCGGAATATATTTAACGCTTGTCCCGCCCACATAAGATAAATATCCCTCGCTGTCGGCCTGGCTGTATATTCTCATATCGCCGTTTGGTATCGGCGTCTGCCCAAGGTTATGCTCTTTGTCATTTACAAACGTAACAAACCGGACGGTATCGCCGCCCCAGCGTTGCTCGTCATATTTATAAAGACTCCCGACATTAATGTCATTGATATCAAACGACAGTAATCTCTTGCCCCATTTATCAGGTATAGTCTCCGTACCTTCAATCGTATAAAGGAAATATTCGCTGAGACCTTCCTTTTTGATTTCCTTGACGTTAAACTCAAGAAGACTGTTCAGTTTGTAATCATACGCTACACCAGCTCCCAAAGCCTGAACTTCCCTTCCTTTAAATCTCTCGTCAAGTATCATTTTTTGTCCAGGCCTATTGTAAGGATATTCACGTTTTGCAAGCGCTGCTATCTGGTCGAGAGTATGCACTTGGCCGACAATTAGTCTTGTCTGGGCATTTTCATAATCTTCGCCGCTTTTGTTGTCAACTCGAACATAGCCTTGGAGCTTCATTTTTTGTTCATCCGCCGACAACGTCCCCATATAAAATGCCCGCCACGCAATGCCGCTTGTAAAATATGTGATTTCAAACGGCACCTGACCGCTTATCTGCGAGCGAATAAGCCAGCGGCCAACGTCTTTTAGCCGGGCAGGAAACACTAATTGCTGAATATCGACTTTATCTTTCTCCTGCATCGGCTCTAAATAAAGTGATGTCGGGTCAATTAACGTATTTGCCCACATAAATTGCAGCCAGTTCCACCCCCTTTTTAACGTCAGATTCCGCCTCTCCCGCACGAAGGTCAAATCCGCAGAATTGTAAATTGTAATCTGCACATTTTCGCGTCTCGGCAGGGTTACCAGTTCTATCGCACTTGCCGGCGCAAATGGCGGCTGCTCCGGAACTGATTCCTCTGCCATCACGCCTTCTGAAACTTTTCCCAAATCTTGTTCACTTCCCGCCTTTTCGTTCATCGCCACAGCCGCAGGTTTATCAAAATTATCCTTCTTGTCCGAAGATACAAGATACGGGCTTTCAGCTTGTCGTTTGGACTCTATTTCTCCTTTGGAAATTTGCTTCTCTTGTGTCTGATTTCTGAAAAAGAGGGCAACAAACAGGATTAATACCGCTGCCAAAACTGCCGCCGCACCAATCCATGCCGGCCTTCTAAATGGTATAATTCCTGGTTGCTGTGTTTTGTTAAGTTCGCCGAGAGCTTTTTTTATCAGCGAATCAGCAAACTCTTTCGATGGCTCATTTGCGCCGCCAGCCATTTTGACAAGCCGCTCGATATTCTTTTCAAAATTGTTTTCTTTTCGTTCCATAATCCAGGCCCTCACTTTTTCAGAGGCGCTGTCCGTTTAAGTTCCAAACGAAGAGACTCCCTTGCCCGATATAACAGACTGTGCACCGCTTTTTCCGTAGCCCCTGTCTGCGAGGCAATATCGCGAGCCGAGAGATTCTCAATATACTTTGCCCTTAGGACGTGCTGTTCTCTTTCATCGAGCTTACTCAAGGCCGTCCTGACCAACTGGGCAGTTTCAACTCGTTCGAGTATCTCGTCCGGCAGCGGCGCCGCATCAATCGCCTCAATGTAGCCTGCGATGTCCCCATCGACACTTGGCCGGCTGGCTCGATTTCTTATCTCAAGGCGGATATTATTGCGGGCGATGCCGAACAGCCATTCTTCGGGACACCCTTTCGAAGGGTCAAAGCCCGCACAGCCCCTGACCGCATCAAAGACTGTTTTTTGAACAAGTTCCTCGACAAGCGATGGATTCGGCCACTGCCGCATAAACATGCCGTAAAGTTTTGGTATTTCGCTATGCAGCAGCTTCCGCCAAAATTCAGCATCGCCTCTGGCAAGTCCCGCCCAGCTTTGTTGTTTTATTTGTCCATTCACGTTGTCAAATAACTTCTCCTGGTACCAGTTTCTATATGTATTATGCGCAAAGCGAGCAAATTACTCACGCTTTCTTTGGTATTTTCATAATTTTTGCATAAAAAGTCAAATCGGCGGAATCGAAAAACTGTTTGGCCAGGCAGCTCAGAATTTCAATCAAAAAAACGTTGCTAAATAATGAATTATTGCTAAACTTTTGCTGCAATGAATTATTATCAGAGCCTGGAGCGTCAGCGACAGGTAGTAAAAGGAGCAATCAACAATGACCGAGTATTCAATAAGCCCGTCAGGAGAAAAATTCCCCATCCCGCAAAACAGCGAATATGCCGCTGAGTTCAGCCGAATCGAGTCCCTCGCGGCAGCGGCACGAGCCCAAGGCAAAGAAATTGTGGTCGTTATGGGCGTAGGTTTCGTCGGCGCGGTTATGGCGGCTATCATCGCTGACACCGTCGATAAAACCACCGGCAAGCCCAGCAAGTTCGTTATCGGCTGCCAGAGGCCAAGTGCCAGAAGCTACTGGAAAATTTCGCTTCTTAACCAGGGTAAATCACCTGTCAAAGCCGAAGACCCCGAAGTTGACCCGATGATTATCCGCTGCGTGCTGGACAAGAAAACCCTTGTCGCCACATATAACAGCGACTGCCTGAAACTGGCCGACTGCGTGGTCGTCGATGTCCAGTGTGATTATCTAAAACAGGAACTCGGAAATATGCGCACGGGAAAAGCGGAAATGGCCGCCCTTGAAGCGACAATGAAAACCATCGCGGAAAAAGTTACTCCAAAATGCCTGACACTTATTGAGACGACCGTAGCGCCAGGGACAACGGAATTCGTCGCCTGGCCGATTATGAAAAAGGCCTTTGCCGCC
>JAPLMV010000247.1 GCA_026386835.1 Planctomycetota bacterium
ATATGAAGGCAGTAATTGCTGCGCCGAATACCATCGATTACAAGACAGGGAAACTTCATTCCGGGTTGGTTCTGGTGATGAAGGGCGGGGAGCTTGCGCAGGTTGCAAGCGAGGATGTTAATTATGTTGATGTTTCGGCCAAGCAGGTTGTGGGTGTTTCTGCATCTCTTATTCCGTTCCTCGAGCACGACGATGCAAACAGGGCGTTGATGGGTTCGAACATGATGAGGCAGGCAGTTCCTCTGCTCAAAGCGGAAAGACCTTTAGTGGGTACCGGAATGGAGGAATTGGTTTGCAAAAACTCGAGCATGGTTGTCCGCGCTAAAAAAGGCGGAGTTGTTACCGCAGTTGACGCCACATCGATTACAATCACCGGTAAGACATCGATTACGACATATCCTTTGAAGAAGTTTGTGGGATTGAATGAAAGGACATGTCTTAATCAAACGCCGATAGTCAAGCTTGGCGAAAAAGTTTCTGAAAACCAGATTATAGCGGATGGCGGCGGAACGGAGAACGGCGTTCTGGCGCTGGGGAAAAATGTTCTTGCGGGTTTTGTGTCTTTTGACGGGTATAATTTTGAAGACGCAATTATTATCAGCGAAAAACTGGTCAAGGATGATAGTTTTACGAGCATTCACATTGATGAATTTACGGCGGAGGTTCGTGAGACCCGGCTGGGCAAGGAAGAATTCACCAACGATATTCCCAATGTTAGCGAAAAGGCACTTCGCAATCTTGATGAGCACGGTGTGGTTCGCGAAGGAACGAGAGTCTGTACCGGTGATATTCTGGTCGGCAAGGTTGTTCCCAAAGGCAAGACTGAATTGACGGCAGAAGAAAAGCTGCTGCACGCCATATTCGGCAGGGCTGGCGAAGATGTGAAAAATGATTCGCTTGAACTTCCGAGCGGATACGAAGGAGTGATAATAAAAACCGAATGGTTTATGAGGCGTGACACCGGTGGTGAAAAGCAAAAGAAAGTCATCAAGGCCGAAATAAAACAATATGAAGATCAGGTCAAGGCCAGACAGTGTGTGACGTTCAGGCAGATGATAGAGGAAATCCACAATGATTACGAGGTTAATATTATTGACCCGTCAACGCGTCAGAAAGTCGGTACAAGCACCGACGATGAAGTTGTCTATGAACAGGTGGAGAACTTCAATATAAAATGGGTCAGCCCTGCGGCTTCTCAAAAAGAGGTGCAGAAGGTTGTGGATAAGTTCTGGGTAAAAATAAGAGAACTTGGAGAAGAAAAGCAAAGAGGTGTTGAGAATTTAAAGCACGGGGATGAATTGCCAAGCGGCGTTCTGGAAATGGTGAAAGTTTATGTAGCAATAAAGCGAATAGTGTCAATAGGCGACAAGGTGGCAGGCCGCCACGGGAACAAGGGCGTTATCGCCAAGATTCTTCCTGAGGAAGATATGCCGTTTCTTGAGGATGGAACCCCACTGGATATATTGCTGAATCCTCTTGGTGTTCCGAGCCGAATGAATGTCGGCCAGATTTTAGAAACACATCTTGGGTGGGTTGCCAAGGTGATTGGGTTTAATGCCATTACCCCGGTTTTCGACGGAGCTACGGAAGGCGACGTACACAAACTGACTGCCGAGGCCAATGATGTTGTGAGCAAACGTAAAAAAGAACTCGAAGACAATGAGCAGGTTCCGTTGTTTGATGAACTTTTCGTCAACATCCCCGAAAGTCTGAAGACGCAGTTATATGACGGCAGGACCGGTCAGCCGCTGGACCAGAAGGTAACGATCGGGTATCTGTATATGATGAAACTTCATCATCTTGTAGACGACAAGATTCATGCGAGGGCTACAGGGCCTTACAGTTTGATAACACAGCAGCCGCTTGGCGGCAAGGCGAGGACCGGCGGACAGAGATTTGGTGAAATGGAAGTGTGGGCACTGGAAGGTTATGGTGCATCTTATACACTTCAGGAAATGTTGACGGTCAAGAGCGACGACGTTGAAGGGCGAACGAAGATATATGAATCGATAGTCAAGGGTCAAAACACACTTGAGGCAGGCACGCCATTGTCATTTGATGTTTTGTGCAATGAAATAAGAGGGCTTGGATTAAATATCCAGCTCGAGAAGAAACGTCTTGGCGGTACGGTAGAGTTTTAAGAAGCAAAATAAACAAGGGCAAAAGAGCACATGGATTAGTGCACTTGTGACTTGTAAGGAGTTATCGATAAATGTTAGGAAATATTTACGATCGCGTTAATGATTATGGTTCTGTGAAGATATCATTAGCAAGTCCGAATGATATTCGCAGTTGGTCCTTCGGTGAGGTTCGAAAACCCGAGACGATAAACTACCGTACATATCGTCCTGAAAAGGACGGTTTGTTCTGCGAGCGCATCTTTGGACCTGAGCGTGACTGGGAAAGCGCATGCGGGAAATATAAAGGGACGAAATTCAAAGGTATAATATGCGACCGGTGCGGGGTGAAGGTTACGCACAGCCGTGTTCGCCGCAAACGTATGGGTCATATTAATCTTGCGGCACCGTGCATTCATATATGGTTTTTCAAGGCGATACCGAATCATATCGGGACACTTCTTGGGATGAAGACAGCCAATCTTGAGAAGATAATATATTTCCAGGATTATGTTGTTACCGATGCTGGTCAAAGTCCACTGAAAGCCGGTCAGCTTCTCAGCGAAGACGAGTACCGAGAAGCAACGAGCAAATACGGCAATACATTCAAGGCGTCGATGGGGGCCGAGGCGGTCAGGTCAATGCTGGCAAGTCTGGACCTTGAGGCTTTAAGCAATGAATTGAGAGCGACTATTGCCAAAACCAACAGTGCACAAAAGATTAAAGACCTTACAAAGCGTCTTAAGGCCATTAACGCACTTAAAAGCAGCAATAACAAGCCTGAATGGATGGTTATGGAAGTTGTTCCTGTTATTCCGCCTGATTTGCGTCCATTGGTTCTTTTGGAGAGCGGCAATTTTGCAACAAGCGATTTGAACGATCTTTACAGGCGAATTATCAATCGGAACAATCGGCTCAAGAAGCTGATAGACCTTAATGCCCCTGAAGTGATTATACGCAACGAGAAAAGGATGCTCCAGCAGGCGGTTGATTCTCTTCTTGATAACGGTCGCTGTCGCAGGCCAGTGCCCGGGAGCAACAATCGTCCCCTGAAGAGTCTGAGCGATATTATTAAAGGCAAGCAGGGTCGGTTCCGTGAGAATCTTCTTGGCAAGCGAGTAGACTATTCAGCACGTTCTGTGATTGTGGTAGGGCCTCATCTTAAGCTTCATCAATGTGGGTTGCCCAAGCGAATAGCACTGGAATTGTATCAGCCGTTTATTATCCGCAAGCTTAAACAACATGGTCTTGCCGATACGATTAAAAGCGCCAAGAGAATGATTGAACGGCGTGATGAGCAGATATGGGATATTCTTGAGGAGGTTATTCATCAGCATCCGGTGCTTCTGAACCGAGCACCGACTTTGCACAGAATGGGCGTTCAGGCTTTTGAGCCGGTACTGGTGGAAGGTAATGCGATTATGCTTCATCCGCTGTCATGCAGCGGATTTAACGCTGACTTTGACGGTGACCAGATGGCAGTGCATTTGCCTCTGAGCATCGAGGCGCAGGCAGAGGCCTATACGCTGATGATGACTACGAACAATATTTTCTCACCGTCAAACGGCTTGCCGATGGTTGGTCCGTCGCAGGATATGGTGATGGGCAACTACTACCTGACTTATATGAGCCCCTCGGACAAGGAAAAAGGATACGGAATGGCCTGCAGCAGCACATTCGAGGCAATAATGGCTTATGAGATGGGCAAGGTCCATTTGCAGGCAAAAATTAAAGTTCGAATAACCGATAGGGACATTGCGGATGAAAACCAAGAGAGGCGCAGTATCCCTGCCGGCAAGAATTATATGATAATTGAGACGACGGCAGGCAGATGCATATTCAATGAGGAAATCATCGGCGACAGGGCAGGAGCGATTCGTTTGCCGTTTTACAATTTGACGCTGTCGAAAAAGAAAATAAGCTGGGTGATAAGCGATTGTTTCAAATTTGCCGGCAATGCCGAGACAGTGGGTGTTCTTGACAGGAT
>JAPLMV010000104.1 GCA_026386835.1 Planctomycetota bacterium
TGATGGCATCTGGTATGCTTCTGATGCGAGCAGATGCGATCTGGCGTGAGCTGATGAAAGCTGGCGACAGCAGCGTTGTAGTTTTACGTATTTTGTTTGTCTGATTTTTCTTTGTGTTTTTCGAGCCAGGGGAGAGGTTCAGCTTCCTGGTTTTCGTGGGCTTGTGCGTTTTGCGGCGGTTCGGCGGTGATGCCATTTTGAGGAGCGATTAGTTTTTCAAGAGATTTTAGACCAATCAGGACGAGAATTGTAAGGAGTGTTGAAACAAAGGCGATACTATAGAAGCCGGCACCGCATGCCATTCCGATACTTGAAACTAACCAGATTGTAGCGGCGGTGGTCAGACCGTGGATACCCGCTCTATCGCGGATGATGGCACCTGCGCCGAGGAAGCCGACGCCTGTAACAATCTGGGCCGCAATTCTTGTGATTGAGTCGGCTTGGCCGGCAGCCATTTTCTCGGATATGATTGTAAATATAGCTGCGCCGAAGCATATCAGGACGTTTGTTCGAAGGCCTGCAGGTTTGCCGCTGATTTGCCGTTCCATTCCGATTATGCCCCCGAATACAATCGCCATTACCAACTTGAGGATATCAAGCCAATCCATAAAATCATCTTTCTATGAGGGTTTCATCGACCTTCATACCAAAATGTCTGCCGACTTTTTCAACGTGGGCAAGCACCTTGTCGCCGGGCTTCAAATCGGTAATCGAAATTGCCTTTCCTTCGGGGCTGACTAAGCGGATAGTTTCGGCATTTTGCATTACGAGACTAATCGGCGATTCGTCGGCCTGTGCTTCAATAATCATCATCGGCCTTTTTTCGATTTTATTTCTGCCGAGGTATGCGGTCTGGGTTTTACCATGAAAATCGACGAGCATGACTTCGTCGCCGGCCTTTAGGTCAGCAAGGTATTTGGTTTTGGAGCCTGGGGTGAGGGTATATGCGTGGACGGCACCTGCGTTGACGCGAAACGGCCTGGATGCAACGTATGGATTGTCGATAGATTCGGAATGAACGAGGAAAAAACCGGCAGCGGTATTGCCGACGAGCATTCCTTCGCCCACTGCCATTTGTGTGCAGGTATCTAAGCAGGAGCGGTCGCCCATGCCGAGCTGTTTTATGTTTGTGATTGTGGCAGTGACGAGAGGAATTTTTTCGGTCAGTGTGCAGATGAGTTCTGCTGTTTTTTTGATTTCGTTTATATCTGTAGTATTGAGGACGACGCCGTCAACGCCTTTTTCGAGGATTTCGACCATCAGTTTTGCCTGGGCGCTGGTTTCGACCTGTACCATTATGTTTTTTCCGCGTCTGGCAAGGAGATTTTCGATGGGGATGATTGTCCAGTCGAGCATTCTTAGTACGACGATTTTTTCAGGCGAGACGGCGGCGGCCTTATCCTCGTCGCTTTTGCCTTTTATATCGATGAATTCGACGTCAATGCCGGGCTTGATATCACCGTTTTTTTCGACGGTTTTGATTTTACCGAGACGCCGTACCTTATCGCTGTCGCCATCGGGCAGTACAACGGCACCGGCGCCGCTTTCGAGGGCGGATATGATAACATCCTTATTATAAGGAGCCGCGCTTACCCAGAATTTTTTCATCAAATTTTTACCTGTTATATGCGGACGATTATTACTTAAGCGTTGCCATTGCAACATCAATGCCAGCACCCTTGTGAACCATTTTGCACAAAGCTTTAACCATCTTTACCGGGTCTTTATGCTGGAAGGCGTTTCTTCCGATTGAAAGCCCAGCGGCACCGGCTTTCAAGGCACCTTCTGCCATTGCGAAGATGTCTTCGTCGCTATCCATTTTTGGGCCGCCTGCAATGACCACCGGCACGGGGCAGCCTTCGACGACTTCGGCGAAAGATTCCACAGTGCCTGTATAGCCGACTTTAATGATGTCTGCACCGAGTTCAGCACCAACACGGGCGGCGTGCTTAATGTTTTCAACATCGTATTCATTTTTGATTTTAGGTCCGCGTGTATACATCATTGCAATAAGCGGCATCTGCCATTCCATGCAGATACTGCTTACAAACCCCAATTGCCTGAGCATCTCTCTATCGGTCTCAGCGCCGAGGTTTATATGAATTGAAACGGCATCAGCGCCGAGTCTGATTGCTTCTTCGACGGTGCAGACGAGCTCTTTTGCGAGCGGGTCAGGACTCATGGATGTACTTGCGGAAAGATGAATGATAAGCCCCACGTCCTTACCTGTTCCGCGATGTCCTGCCCGCACGATTCCTTTGTGCATAAGTATCGCATTGGCTCCGCCTGCCACGATTTGACTTATAGTCGCCCGCATATCCGCCAGTCCCTCGATTGGTCCGACGGTAACGCCGTGGTCCATCGGGACAATTACAGTTTTGCCGGAGTTGCGGTCGATTATCCTCTCCATTCTGATTTTTTTGCCTATCATCGGTTTATTTCCTTTTCAGCTTCAATACTTCCAACTAATTTGTAAAAAACTAAAGAGAATCTACTTAAACCAGCTTAAAATGCAAGTAAAAAATTACCAAGTTTATAGTTAGTGGTTCACAATACGTACATCGAGTTTGCACTTGCTTTTGTGGAAAATGGCTGATATATCTTTGAATTACTATGACATATCTGGCAGTACCGATAGCAGCGGAAAATTTAGAGCAGGCGAAAGAGTTTGTTAAGACTGCATTGGCGGCTGGCGCCGGGATGCTCGAATTGCGCACGGATTACCTTGAAAACCTAAGTGTCCCGATGGTCGGCAAATTGATAGCTGACACAAAAACTGCCGCCGGCAGAAAGCTGCCTGTTATCGTTACCTGCCGCGACAAGCAGCAGGGGGGCGCAAAATCGCATCCGCTGAAATTGCGAATAGATGTGCTTGCCGGCGCCTTGAAAGCAGGCGCCGAGTATATCGACTTTGAATATGACAATTTCGCTGCTATGGAAAATCAGGAAAAAATAAGGGTCGCACTATCGCAAAGCGGCAAAGGCAGAATTATTCTGTCGGCCCACAATTTCCAGACAAGATTCGAGAATATCGCACGGCTGTACCGGCGTATTCAGACGGCGCACCCGGCTGCGATACCGAAACTTGTCTATACCGCAAACCATATCAACGACTGCTTCGATGCGTTTGATTTGCTGCATGTTACCAGCGGTGAGCGGATTATCTTTTGCATGGGACAAGCTGGGCTTATCAGCAGGGTATTGGCAAAGAAGTTCGATGCGTTTCTTACATTTGCAAGCATCGATGAAAAAACCGCAACAGCGCCCGGCCAGTTGACAATTGAGCAGTTACGCAGGCGCTATCGATATGATTCTATAAATTTGGAAACGCAGCTTTACGGCATTATCGGCTCGCCTGTGGGGCATTCGCTTGGCCCTATTGTGCATAACGCCTGCTTTGGAGACGCCGGGGCCGATAAGCTGTACCTGCCTTTGCTCGTGGATGGCGGGGGGCCTGAGTTCGAGAAGTTTATGGGCAATATCCTGGCAAGGAAGTGGCTTGGTTTCAGGGGTTTTAGCGTAACGATTCCGCATAAGGAAAACGCCCTTGAGTTTATCAGGCAAAAACAGGGCTTTGTCGAACCCTTAGCCAAAAAAATCGGCGCTGTAAATACTATAGTTATCACCGCTGACGGCCTGCTCAAGGCATACAATACCGATTATGCGGGGGCATTGGATGCGATTGCGTCAACGCTCGGTTCAAAGGCCGGCCTGAAGGATATGCCCGCTGCGGTTATAGGCGCAGGCGGTGTTGCAAGGGCGATTGTGGCAGTGGTGTGTGACGCTGGCGCTAAAGTTACAATTTACAACCGCACCGCCAAAAAAGGCGAGAAACTTGCAGCAGAGTTTAGTTGCTGTGCTGCGCCTTTGGATGAGTTGCGAAATTTAGAGGCCAAACTCCTTATAAACTGCACGAGTGTCGGGATGTACCCGGATATGAACGCTTCGCCGATACCAAAACAATACATAAAGAAGGGGATGGTTGTTTTCGACACGGTTTATAATCCTCCGGAAACTCTTTTATTGAAGCAGGCAAAGGATGCCGGTGCAAAGACAATCTCCGGCATGGAAATGTTCATAAACCAGGCCTGTGGACAGTTTAAACTCTTCACCGGCCAAAACGGAACCCCAAAAGTTATGGGAGAAGCAATGAAATCAGCATTATAAGTACAATGCGAGGGTTAAAACCTTTGCAACTTGCCAGTTGCATTTGGGCGGTGGTTTTTGGTATATTAAAAGCGGCGCTAACAGGATTATTGTGGAGATATGTAAATGGTCAGCCGTATGAAAATATCCAAAGATAAAATCATAACATTCTGCCAGCGTAATTATATCCGCAGTTTATCGTTATTCGGCTCTGTATTGCGTGAGGATTTTGGGACTGAAAGTGATATTGATATTCTCGTGGAATTTGAGCAGGGACATGAGCCTGGTTTGATGGAGATGGTTGACGTTGAAAGCGAACTATCGGGGATTTTAGGGCGAAAAGTGGACCTGGTAGAACGCAAAGCTGTTGAAAGAAGCGAAAACTATATTCGACGGCGGCATATCCTGCAATCATTGGAGACCGTTTATGTGGCGTGACGATGCATACCTGCATTGATACGACTTATCGAACCTTTGGTGCCGTCTGATGAGCCACCCCAAGAATAGGCAATTGACAGCAAAGCCCATTCCTTTTTTTTACTTTTCATTGTTTTGCGATAAGGCAGCGGATATAATTTTCGCTTTAGTTAAAAACCATTTATAGAGGTAAAAGTAGAAAAGCAGAAGCGCTATGTTTTTTTAATTACGGTGGCGGTGAACAGGATAGAAGAGTTTGTCGGATGATATGTTTTATGAAAAGCTGGCCTCCAAAGAAACCCGAAAAAACAAATGAACATCAAAAATGCCTTTATGCCCTTGAGGTTTATATCATCAGTGGGCCAATGACGGAGGCTTTTGCGAAGCGTAACAAGGTTGTCTCCCGCACCATTGAGATTAAGGGTATCCAGACGCTCTCTGACCTTCACGAAGCCATTTTTGATGCCTTTGACCGCGAGGACGAGCATATGTATGAGTTTCAGTTCGGAAAAGGCCCATACGACCCAAAGGGCGACAGGTATGTGCTGC
>JAPLMV010000019.1 GCA_026386835.1 Planctomycetota bacterium
AAACGGCCAAAAAGAAAACCGACAAGTAAGATTGTCCGATAGTATTCAAACTGACCGAGATGGTCGGCTTAAGAAACTAAAAGCTTAAAACTAAAAACTCAAAACTGTTGAATTAAAGACTGAATTAACAAAGGGAAGACAGATGATTGAATATCCGGAAAAGGTTTTTGCAGGTAGTATTATGAATTCGCATCTGGAGACTCGTGGCAGTTATCAGCGGACTCGCGAGATGACGCTGGACGATATGCTGCTTGACAACAGGATTGTATTTTTGATTGGCGAGATATCATACGGCAGGGCAGCGGAAGTGATTATGAAGTTATTGTATTTGGATAATCTCAAGCGTGACAGCGAAATCAGTCTGTATATCAATTCTCCCGGCGGGGGCGTTGATGACACGATGGCGATTTATGACACGATGCAATTTATCGGCTCGCCTGTGGCGACTTTCTGTATCGGTCGTGCCGAATCTGGCGGAGCGGTGATACTGGCAGCGGGCACAAAGGGCAAACGTCATGCGCTGCCTCACGCAAAGATTATGCTTCACCAGCCGTGGGGCGGTGTGACGGGTCAGGCGGCGGATATTAAAATCCAGGCACAGGAAATCCTCAAGGCCAAGGCTATGATGAACGAGATACTGTCCAAGCATACAGGTCAGCCGGTAGAAAGAATTGCCGCAGAGACCGAACGAGACAGATATATGTCCGCTGAGGAGGCACTTGCATACGGCCTGATAGATGAGGTGCTCAAAGAAGATAGCAAAATGGAAGTGAAGAAATAAGAAGAAGTTCATAGTTTTTAATTTTTAGAGGAAAAGATGGCCATAGATCAATATTTAGTACCGATAGTAATAGAGAAGACCGGACGAGGCGAACGGGCTTATGATATTTATTCAAGACTTCTCAAGGACAGGATAATATTTCTTGGCGGCCCTGTCAATGATGAGTCAGCCAATCTGATTATCGCCCAGATGCTGTTTTTGAGTAATGAGGACAGCAAGACGGATATTCATTTTTACATCAATTCTCCTGGCGGGGCAATCACGTCTGGTCTTGCGATTTATGATACGATGCAGTTTTTGCGGTGCGATGTGGCAACATACTGCGTTGGACAGGCTGCGAGCATGGGAGCTGTTCTGCTGGCAGGGGGCAGGAATGGAAAGAGGTTCCTTTTGCAAAACAGCAGGGTGCTTCTTCATCAGCCGCTGATAGCAGGCGTGCTCGAGGGTACGGCAACGGACCTTGACATTGAAGCAAAAGAGATATTGCGGCTTCGGGCGAGGCTTTATAATATATTGGCACAGCATACAGGACAGGCGGCAGAAAAGATTGAAAAGGACTGCGACCGAAATCTCTGGCTGGAAGCGAACGAGGCGATAAATTACGGGCTTGTTGACAGGATACTTCAGAAGGCGCCGGAGCTTGTAAAGGACAATGATGATAAGCAGGGCGAAAAGGTTCAGTAAAATAGCGGACAGCGTGCAGCGGACAGCGTACAGTAAAAAGGTGGGGTAGAGACCCCACCCTACGTGAGCCATTAAATCGGTTAGTTTGAGAAAGGTAAACAAGTGAAAACGGCGGCAAGGATTTTTTTGGCGGGATGCATGCTTGTTTTTTTCGCTGGATGCGAAGACGCCCATAAAGCTGCGAGGGAAAAGGGCGATATCCTGGCGGGCGAGAAAAAAGAGCTTCAGTATCAGTTAGAGCAGTGCAATACCGAGAACGATATCCTCAAAAAACAGGTTGAGGTTCTGGCGGGGATTAAACAGGATGTGAGATTCGAAAATCTGTATCACATCCAGAGCGTGAAGCTCACAAAACATACCGGGTTTTATGATAAAAATAAGGACGGGAAAAAAGAGTCGCTGATAGTATATCTTCAGCCGATGGATGAACAGGGTGACATAGTCAAGGCGACGGGTGCGGCAGATGTCGAGCTTTGGGACCTGAACAAAAAAGACGGCGAGGCGATGCTGGGCAAATGGCGTGTGGAGCCAAATGAACTCAAGACGCTGTGGTTTACAACGTTTTTGGCCATAAATTACCGGCTGACATTCGATGTAGCGGACAAGGTTGAGGAGCTTAAAGAACCGCTGACCGTCAAGGTGATTTTCACCGATTATCTGACCGGCAAGGTATTCAACGAGCAGGCGGTAGTAAAACCGTAGAACCCGTATCTTGTGATTTGTAGCTAAAATGGTGGGGTAAAGACCTCACCCTACTTTTTATAGCATACAGCGTACAGCGTATATAGTATAAAGATGGCAAAGAGTAAACGTGCAGAGAGAAATAGGACGTTGAGCATAATAGCGGGGGAGATTTCACGGTACAAAAAACGGCTGATTAGACTGCAAAGGCCTGCAAAGGTCGGTGATATTCTAAACAAGACCATTTGCCAGGATATTTTTGAGGCGGCGGAGTTTTTGCCGCATGGGTTTGCGGATTTGTTATTTATCGACCCGCCTTATAATCTCGACAAGAAATTCAACGTGAAAAGTTTCAGGAAGAAGACGTTAGAGGATTATGCCGGCTGGGTTGATGTGTGGCTTGGGAAGCTGGTGAAAATTTTAAAGCCCACGGCCTCGATTTATATATGTTCGGACTGGCGGTCATCGACGGCAGTGCATGAAGTTGCGCAGAAGTATTTTAAGGTAAGAAATCGAATTACATGGGAGCGGGAAAAGGGGCGGGGGGCATTATCGAACTGGAAGAACTGCTCGGAGGACATCTGGTTCTGCACTATGTCGGGGAATTTTACATTCAACAGCGATGCGGTAAAAATCAAGAGAAAGGTAATCGCACCATATACGGAGAACGGCAGGCCAAAAGACTGGGAAAAATCTGAGAAGGGGAATTTTCGGCTGACGTTTCCATCGAATATGTGGACGGATTTAACGGTGCCCTTCTGGTCGATGCCGGAAAATACGGAGCATCCGACGCAGAAGCCGGAAAAGCTTCTTGCGAAAATCATCCTTGCAAGCTCGAAGGCGGGCGATATTGTGTTTGACCCGTTCTGCGGGTCGGGGACGACCTCTGTTGCGGCAAGGAAACTTGGTAGGAATTTTGTCGGGGTGGAAATGGATGAAATGTACTGCTGCCTTGCGGAAAAGAGACTTGCGTTGGCTGATTTGGATAAAACGATTCAGGGCTACAGCGATGGGGTTTTCTTTGAGCGAAATACGAAGGCAGAACAAAAGGTGAGAAGAAGATAAAAAATCAAACATCAAGAATAAAAATTTTGGATTCGGCAATAGAAAAAGGGCTGTGTTTTTTGAACACAGCCCTTTAATTTGTAATTGCGTTAAAGTTTTGTCTTTGAGTTTATGCTTTGCGTTTTCTCAGCAGGGTCAATACACCTAAACCCAAAAGAGCGATTGTTGCCGGCTCTGGAATACAGATTGTATCAACGTGGATGTAATCCAAGACAGCGAGGGCTCCTGGTGCTGCCCAAATCACGAAGCCGATCTTTTCAACCTCTGGATTGGGCCAGATTTTGAAACCGAATTCAGCAACGCCTTGTCCTGGGAGGACCGAATATTTAAAGGGGATATTAGTTGGGGTTGCCACTATTGAGACCCACGCCGGGTCAACCACATTGCTGCCGATATCGACCCAAATCACCTTGTACTCGTTGAGATCCAGATAGTTTGGAATTTCCAAATTAACGGATATTCTCTGATTACTGGTGATACTGCTGATGTTGTCCCATGTGCCGTTGATTGTCGCTGTGACTCTGTTAGGGACTGGATTGGATACGACTTCCGGTTCGGCTGTATATCCACCACCGGAAGGCACAATGTAGCCGGGGGTAAAATCCCAAAATTGATGCGTAGAACCAACGGCACCTTCGTTCCACGATCCGAGACTTTGATTTAGAGTGGCCAACGCAGGCACGGCCAAACATAACACCACTACCACAAAAACTAATTTTTTCATTTTCTCTTCCTCCAAAATTTAAGTTATAATGTTTCCAAGCAGTGAGGCCGATGTTACATGGAAAGAAAGGGGAATACTCATTCTGACTATGAGCACAAAATCAACACTTTCTTTCCTTCTTCTCATCACTCTCACTCTTCTTCACTTTCTTTTTTTTGCAAGTCCAGAAAACAGACCTACCCAACATTCACATATTCTACACCCCCTCCCCGTAATGTCAAGTAATAAATGTAAGAAAATATGGGTTTTATTGAAATTTTTTAAGATTTTCCCGAACTTATGCTTCAAAGCCTCGATTTTAGCCCAAAAACGCGATAAAATCCGGCAAAATTTTTATAATTTTAAAGCCTGAATTGAAAAAGGGCTGTGTTTTTTGAACACAGCCCTTTAATTTGTAATTGCGTTAAAGTTTTGTCTTTGTGTTTATGCTCTGCGTTTTCTCAGCAGGGTCAATACACCTAAACCCAAAAGAGCGATTGTTGCCGGCTCGGGAATACAGATTGTATCAACGTGGATATAATCCAAGACAGCGGGGGCTCCTGTTGCCGACGTCACCCAAAAGGTGACTATCTCAGTATAAGGATTCGGCCAGATTCTGAAACCGAATTCAGCATCGCCTTGGCCGGACAGTACCCGAGAAGTAAAGGTAATACTACCTCCATCGAACGCACTTACCGCAAAATTGGTTGCAACTGCAGTGCCGATATCGACCCAAATCTCCTTGTACTTGTTGAGATTCTCGTAGTTTGGAATTTCCAAACTAACGGAAATACCCCCAGTACTGATGAACTGAGTAACGTTGTCCCATGAACCACCGGGTAATATCGACGCTACAACGCTGGATGGCACTGGATTGCTTACCTGTTCGGGTGTAGCTGAATACCCATTGCCAGAAATCGCAGTGACGTAACCTGGGGTAAAATGCCAAAGTTGATGCGTAGAACCAACGGCACCTTCGTTCCACGATCCGAGACTTTGACTTAGATTGGCCAACGCAGGCACGGCCAAACACAACACCACTACCACAAGAACTAATTTTTTCATTTTCTCTTCCTCCAAAATTTAAGTTATAATGTTTTCAAGCAGTGAGGCCGATGTTATGCGGAGTGAA
>JAPLMV010000262.1 GCA_026386835.1 Planctomycetota bacterium
AGATGTCCTATCCCATCCGACCTGTGATACGCCTTTTTGCTGTCGGCAACAAGAAGCCGACCGGCAAGTCCCTTACGCGTAGTGCCGACGCTTTTTCTCAGGATTTGCCAGAGGTTTGCCTCTAAAAGATTATGCGGGATCGAGAAAGTACTCGACGATATGACTAACGGCCCGAGTATCGGACCAAGACCAGCTTCATCAATCCCTATCAGAACCGACATCCCTGTAATCCCTTATCTTCCGTGTAATTACATTATTTTTACCGATTGTGATGAACAAACAGATTATAGCGTTTTTCCTCCCGCAGGCCAGTTTAAAATTTTCCTGGTTCATAATTATCGGACTTAAATGGTCTAAGTAAATCATTTTCATAATTCTAAAATTTCGAGTTGAGTCGTACTTAAAAAAAACCGATCATATTATCGACCATATTTTGGCAGATAGCCCTTTATACGTTAGATTTTAGTTAGCAGGGCTTTCTTATTGCCAAGTCGAGGTCTGGATTATATCCGGATTGCCCGCTGACTAAGCGTAATAATGTCAGGTTGAGAATTAAGGGTGAAAATTGAGCGAGATGACTGAGATGACCGAGATGGCTGAGAATATTCCCATCGCATCCGAAAGTTCCGCCGCTAATAAAACAAAAGCGGGTATTCTTTTCGGCGAATTACTTATCTCGAAAGGGCTTTTGACCCACAGGCAACTGGTTGAAGCTCTAAACGAACAGCACAATCATGGAGGCCGGCTCGGTGATGTCCTGCTTCGCCTCAAAATGCTTGGCGACGGCGATATTACACATGCCCTGGCTGAACATCTTGTCATCGAATGGTTTTCTTTCGACGACATTTCCAAAGTGGATATGAATGTCGCTCGAATGCTTCCTGAGAGTATTGCCAAGCGATTTTGCCTTGTGGCTGTCGGTGAAATCGATGACAAGGTTATAGTTGTGATGGCCGACCCCCTTGATGTCGTCGCAATCGATACTATCCGGCTCAAAATCAAACGTCAGATTAAGGTGGTCATCAGCTCACAGCAGGAAATCCTCCACGCCATAGAAATTATTTATCACGGCTCCGATGTGGAGGAACAGCATCTTCGCGACCTTGTGGAATTGCAGGTCGATGGTCAGGATATCGAAGTCGAAAACGACGCTCTTCTTGAAGATATTGCCGAGGCCGACATCAGCAGCGAAGCAGCAGCGACAAAGGCGCCTGTCATTCGATTTGTTGATTTGCTTCTTAGCCAGGCAGTGAAAAGCAGGGCCAGCGATATCCATATCGAGCCCCAGGAACGCTCAATGGCGATTCGTATGAGAATCGATGGTGTGTTGCGTGAGATGGTGCCTCCTGCCAGAAGAATGCAGGCTGCTGTTAGTGCGAGAGTCAAGATTCTTTCAAAGATGAATATTGCCGAACGCAGACTCCCTCAGGACGGTCGATTCAAAATAAAAACTGCCGGCAGAGACATCGATGTCCGCGTAAATGCAATCCCGACAATTTACGGCGAAAAAATAGTAATGAGAATTCTCGATGCCGCCGCCGTAAACCACGATATTGAGCAGATTGGATTTGAACCCCAGCGACTGAAAGAATTCAAGGCCGTTCTCGAGCAGCCGCACGGTATCGTAATTGTAACCGGCCCCACAGGAAGCGGCAAAAGCACTACACTGTACTCGGCCCTTAGTTACCTCAAGGACCCGACTCTTAATATTACCACTGTCGAAGACCCCGTCGAATATCGCCTGGCTGGAATCAACCAGATTCAGGTCAAACCGGAAATCAATCTTGACTTCAGCTCCTGCCTGCGTGCAATTTTAAGACAGGACCCAGACATAATCCTTATCGGTGAAATCAGAGACAAGGAAACCGTTGAAATCGCCATAAAAGCGGCCTTGACAGGCCACCTTGTTTTAAGCACGTTCCATACCAACGATGCTCCAAGTGCCATCAGCAGATTGACATACATGGGTATCGAGCCGTACCTGCTGGCCTCTACGCTGAACTTAATTGTTGCTCAGCGATTAGTCAGGAAAATTTGTGACCGTTGTAAAGAACCTATAACTTTAAGTCCGGAAATCCTAAAACGGTTGCAGATTACCCCCGAACAATCCAAAGATGCCGTCTTTTATCACGGCAAAGGCTGCAAAACCTGTGGAGGGATGGGTTTTTGGGGCCGGTTGCCTGTTTTTGAGTTCCTGCTTATCGACCATGATATCAGGGAAAGAATTATAGCCGGCGCCTCGGAAATGGAAATAAGAGCTACAGCCCGCAAAAAAGGCAGCGGCGGGTTGCTTGAAAGCGGCATAAGCAAAATGATGCAGGGGTTGACAACCGCCGAAGAAGTCCTCGGCGTTACTTTCACTGAAAATATAACGACGGAACAGTAAACCGCCGCAAAATTACCTAAACCAGATGGTTTGGAATACCGATAGCATTCCCAAGCTGACCGATGGTCAGTTTGAGAGTTCAAAAATTAAAGTGAAAAGTGCAAAATTGTGGAAACCCGACTTCGTCGGGAAGACTATTTTAACTATATGGCAAGCTTCGAATATATTGCTCGTGATGCGATGGGAGTCCGAAAGGAAGGATTAAGGCAGGCAGTTTCTTCCAACGACGTCCTCGGCTGGCTTCGCGAACAGGGTTTCACGCCTGTTTCCGTCAACGAGACTGCCCTCGGCACCAAAAAAGGCCAGCGTCAAAGCGGTCTAAAGCGGATTAAATCATCTGATTTGGCCGCCCTTTGCTGGCAGTTGACTACGATGGTTGAAGGCGGAATACCTATCACTGAAGCTATCGCCGTCATTTCTGAAGATATAGAAAACCTCCGGCTTCAGCAGGTTCTTCATAAGATTCTCGAAAAAATGCATCAGGGCGAAATTCTTTCGGGCAGTATGTCCCAGTTCCCGGGAGTTTTCAACAAATTGTCGATAGCTATAATTTTAGCCGGTGAAACCGGTGGTAATCTGGCAGATGCCCTCTACAGGCTCGCCTCGTATTTCGATAATCGCGACAAAATGAAGAAAAAAGTACAGGGTGCTATGGCGTACCCAATAGTTGTGTTTGTTTTTATTGTTCTGATAGTCCTTTTCATAATGACTTTTATCATTCCGAGATTCAAAGTCATATTTGACCAGTTCGGCGGCAAACTGCCGGTGTTTACCCGCGGATTTATGGGTGTTTATGATTTTTTACATTTCAATGTCGTCTATATTGTCGGCACATTGCTGCTTCTTATAATTTCCGGCGTGCTTTTCTATAAAACAGAAAAGGGCCATTATCTGTT
>JAPLMV010000305.1 GCA_026386835.1 Planctomycetota bacterium
CTAATCGAAGTTATGCTGACTATGACGACTTACGCTACGCTGCAATAGATGCCTGGCAGAATGTTGCTCTTGACCCTGAAATTATCAAATCTGTTTGCAGGACTTCTTATGCAGAGCGCAATAATTAAATACAATTGGCATAACTCCTTATTTTACAACGGCTTATCTCTTCTCTGCGTTCTTGGCGAACTCTGCGGTTAACATTTTTTTCGACCAAACGCGCAGGTACGCCCCTTTATAGAGGGGACACTTTTCTGTCCCCAGTCAGTCTTTAAGGAGTTTGTTTTGGACATTTATCCGCCGTACCTGTGGTGAGCTTGTCGAACTAGGCGGATTTAGTGTTTTCGTTGTAAGACCGTTCTTTGACAACTGAATGTGTCTATGCGGTGTTCGTCTGCGCCTCTGCCTGCCCTGAGCCTGCCGAATGGGTGGCTATACGTTCGACCAAAAATATTAAATTATGCAAAACAAACCCAATTTTAAAAATGCCAAAAATGTTTTAACCTTAGTAAATGTAAGGAATTGCAACGAACTATGAACTGTGAGCTATTATGCAAAACAAACCCAATCAAACCCAATCTCAGCCGGTAGGATGGGCAACTTGTTGCCCATGCGGATTATCTTCAATTCAGATGGTTGCTGTTTCCAATATAGGTGGGTACCAGTTCTTTGATTTTCTGTGCTATTTTTGCGTGGTCCTGAGTCTGTGCAATAATTGCCAACTCATTTATGCCAGCAAAAAGTTTGTCGCGGTCTTTTGGTATGTTTTTCCATATACCGATTTTTGGATGTCTTGTCGGCAGCATATCCTCGCCGGTTATCGAAAGTTCCTCGAATAGTTTTTCGCCCGGCCTTGGGCCGGTGAAAACTATTTCGATGTCCTGTCCCGGCACAAAACCGCTTAGCGTAATAAGTTCTTTTGCCAAATCCACAATTTTTACCGGCTCGCCCATATCGAGCACAAAGATTTCTCCTCCCTGTCCCATTGTAGCCGCCTGCAGAACAAGCTGGCTTGCTTCCGGTATTGTCATAAAGTACCGTTTCATCTCTGGATGAGTGACGGTTACAGGTCCTCCCTGTGCGATTTGCTGTTTGAATATCGGCACAACCGAGCCGCTTGAGTCGAGCACATTGCCGAACCGCACCGTTACGAAATGTGTTTTGCTGGTTCTATTTAAGTCCTGTATGTACATTTCAGCGATTCGCTTTGATGACCCCATTATACTGGTCGGATTAACGGCCTTATCGGTGCTTATCATTACAAAATTTACGGTACCGTACTTTTCAGAGGCATCAGCAACAGTTCGAGTTCCCATAATATTATTTTTGAGGGCCTCACCAGGGTTGAGTTCCATCAGGGGCACATGCTTATGGGCGGCGGCGTGAATGACAACCTGCGGTTTATATTTTTCAAAAATCTCCTCAACGCGTGTTTTATCCGTAATGTCGCAAATAATTGCCTTTAAATTAATTTCTGGAAAATGCCCGCTCAATTCCCTCTCGATATGGAACAGCGGGTTTTCCGCCTGTTCGACAAGCAACAGCAGCTTTGGTCTGAAGATACATACCTGCCTGCACATTTCAGAGCCGATGGATCCGCCTGCCCCCGTAACCATGATTGTTTTATCCTTCAGGAAGGCCTCTATCAAATTCAGGTCAAGCTGGATAGCTTCTCTGCCCAGGAGATCGTTGATATCGACGTCTCGAATCTGTGAAACGCGGAATTTTCCCGATGCGATATCTGTAAGCGACGGTACGGTACGAAACCGAACTTTGGCACCCTGGCATACCTGAACGACGCGTCTGGTTTGCTGCGGAGTGGCCGAGGGCATTGCTATTGCGATTTCTTCGATGTTGCGTTCCCCGCAGATGTTGGGAAGCTGCTCAACGGTGCCGAGCACCGATATACCGTGGATGCTTATGCCCTGTTTTATTGCTGCGTCATCGATAAAACCGACAACCTCATATTGGGCGATCGACATACGGTGAATTTCGCGCAGTAAGGCTTCACCGGTATTTCCAGCTCCGACTATGAGAAATCTTTTGATGTGTCCGCCTTCTACTGTGCGGAATTCTTCATAATAAAGTCTGATAACCATTCGCAGGCCTGCCAGCAGAAGGACTGTAGTGAACATATCCAGCATAAATACGCTCTGTGACGTGTCGGCTATTGCCTGGAGCGATTTTCGGATTGGCTCGATATTAAGAACCAGTACAAACCATAAGACTACAATGATTAATGTGCTTATAAGCGATGCGGCAGCTATGCCGATCAGGTCGGAAATTCCGACATACCGCCACCATCCGCGATACTGCCTGAAGAACCCGAATACCGCCAGTTTGATAATTATGAAAAACAACAGCAAAGTGGGATACTGTTCCACGAGCCAGTTGCGTTTGAACTGCATGTTGTTGGCCAGCAGAAAGGAGAGTATCAAAGATACAGCAAAAACGACTATATGGGCCAGTATGATTAAAGGTTTGCGGTGACGAAGCAGCAAAGCATGGGGCAGAGAAGATTCTGAAAGATTTGGAACGTCGCTTTTCATTTCTGCGTTAGTATTCGAGTCAGACATATTTTCCTTGCACCATAAATTTACCCCCCTCACCTGCGATGATTCACAAGCTTAATTATAACAAAGAGTTAGAGATATGTCAATGTTTTGTTGTCATTTAAGTTCGTGTAAATCTCGTCCAATGCTGTTTTGTCGACCCTATTGCGCATAAGTGCGTAAATTATGGTACTGGCGGAGAAATAAAAACTTATTAGAAAAGAGATTACTATCCCGATAATAACCAGCACAGACAGATTAACCAGAAAAGCAGCAGCAGATTGAGCCCAGTTTGCGGCAGCTGGTGCCGACATGCCGAACAGATTTGCGAAGGTTGGTTCAGGCCAGATTGCGGAGAGTTTGTTGATGCCCCTGCCATTGCTGGTGAAAACTCCGCATTGCATGAAAAGATGAGTTGCCCATAGTAATATAAAGGCGAAAAATCGGACAAATATATAGCAGATTGCACCATAGACCGCTGCTGCGAGGGTATAAAAGCCCAGCCGCCAGGGCCTTTCATATACATAGCTAAACGACCTGCTTATTGCGTCAAAGCAGTCCGACCCGTCGTATGCTATGGCGGGGAACATTAAGTTAGACCCGGCAAAGCCTCCTATCAAAATAACCGTTATAAGAGCTCCTGCCATTATCGCCAGAGGCATAAAGACGCCGATTATTAATTCGCCTGCCCAGGGGATATTGCCTATCAGGCCAAGAATAAATATGAACAGCCCGACGAATATAATCGCGCCCAAAACAGCCAGCGGAGCGAAAAGGAAGCTAAAGTATTTTTTAGTGCTGTAACGCATGGCTTCGACTATGCCCGGCTTTTCACCGCGTGCAAATTGCAGTGCTGCAAGCCGGCAGATGCCTCCGCCGGCGGCGGATATCACAGCAAGTTTTATCAGCATAAATAAGATTGTATAGACAGGATGGTACCAAAGTGCCCACATCATTGCATTAAAACAGTCGGTGATATTTACAATTACTCCGGCAATGCTGAATATCAGCAGCGAGTTCATCACACCGTTAAATTTTTCAGCGAAAAATTTCAGCAGCGTGGTAAACACACCCGAATACTCGCAGTTTTTTTTGGAGTTTTCTATATATATTTTTACGTGTTTGGGATTGGCAAGGTATATCTGCAGTTCTGTAACTCTGCCCTGCGTGCCTGGGGTAAC
>JAPLMV010000093.1 GCA_026386835.1 Planctomycetota bacterium
TTTAGTAAAACTTTCTGTTCATTGCCGGCTTGAGGATTTATTTTCAATTGCGGCACTATCGGCAGAGGTAAAAATGATTCAGCATTAAATTTTGTTTTCAATCCAAAATGCTTACAGGCCGCCTTATAAATCATGAACATCCCCCCCACCTTGCCGTCAAAAGAATACCCCGCTATGTGCGGCGTAGCGATATCAACCATCTGCAAAAGTTCAGGATCGATATCCGGCTCATTTTCCCAGACATCAAGAACAGCCGCTTGTAGTTTACCTTCCCTTATGACCTTTTTCAGGGCACTGGTATCAGCAACGCCGCCGCGTGAGGTATTCAAAAACACAAAGCCGTTTTTTAATGACTTGAAAAATTTTTCGTCGGCCAGATGAAACGTCTTGTCGCCCCCATCAAAAGTCAAGGGCGTATGAAGCGTTATAAAATCGCAATCGAAAAGCTTTTCTATCGGCAAGTATTCCTTATTTATATTTTCTTCTCTGCGGTCTCCGCGTTCTCTGCGGTTAAACTTTTTTCTGGCCAGCGGCGGGTCGTTGAGATATACCTTCATCCCCAGCGCAGCCGCCTTTTGTGCAACTCTGCTGCCGACGTTGCCAACGCCCAAAATACCTATCGATTTACCCTCAAGCGTAATACCGTACTTTTGCCCGACCTGTAATAGCGCAGCCACTACATATTCCGCCACAGAATTGGCGTTCGACCCCGGCGCCGATGCGAAACCTATATTGCGTTTCCGCAGATAATCAACATCAATGTGGTCGAATCCGATTGTCGCTGTCCCTACAAATCGCACCCTGCTGCCCGCCAGCAAATCTTGCCCTGTCGGCGTAATGCTCCGCACCAATAAAATATCCGTATCAGCGATAAGTGTCGGCGTTATCTCTCTGCCGCCAACTACCTTAACTTCGCCGAGTGAAGAAAAACATTCTTTAACAAACGGTATATTCCCATCCGCCACTATTTTCATTGAATTTCCTAACATCAACTCCATCGCCCTGCGATTTTTGTCCCGCATTCAGAACAACAACCTTCCTTTAAGTTATTAGCCGCAATCCTGTAGCTGACTCGCTCAATCAAAACTTTTCCGCAATTATAACATAAAGTATTCTCACCCTTCGAGCCGGGTACATTGCCTACGTAAACATAACGAATTCCTGCCGCCCTGCCGATATTGTACGCCCGTTCGAGAGTTTCTACCGGCGTGGGCTCTGAATCCTGATATTTATACTGCGGATAGAACCTGCTTATATGCCACGGAACATCGGCACCTGCCTTTGAAACAAGCCAGTCGGCAAGCTTTTTCAGTTCCTCGTCGGAATCGTTTTCGCCGGGAATAACCAGCGTCGTAACCTCAATCCAGATATTCGTCTGCTTTGCGATATACTCAACCGTATCAAGCACCGGCTGCAATTTTGCCTTACACAGCCGTTTATAATAATCCTCGCTGAACGCCTTTATATCCACATTTATTCCATCAAGCCAATCTCGTGTAAAATCAATCGCCTCTTTGGTCTGGTAACCATTGCTGACAAAGACATTCGCCAGCCCCTTCTTCTTTGCCGCCCTGCCGCAATCCTCGCACAACTCCATAAACACCGTCGGCTCGGTATAGGTATAGGCAATGCTTTTACAGCCGGCACGAACAGCACTATCAGCTATTGTTTCCGGCTTGGCCGCCTCGCCGTCGATTCGCCCATCCTCAATCGCCTGCTGACTTATCTGCCAGTTTTGGCAAAACTCACATTGAAAATTGCAGCCCGGCGTTGAAATCGAAAAACTTTTCGAACCCGGCTGAAAATGAAACAACGGCTTTTTTTCAATCGGGTCGACATTGACTGAACACACCTTGTAGTAATTCAACGAATACAATACACAGCCGATATTTTTCCGTACCGCACAATTCCCAAGCTTTCCATCGCTAATCACACACCGCCATGCACAAAGCCTGCATCGCACCTTTTTATTCGGCTCTGAATCCCAAAGCACCGCCCTTTT
>JAPLMV010000042.1 GCA_026386835.1 Planctomycetota bacterium
GATGTTCTTATATCTCGAATGCGTCTGAGCAGTTCATTGAAGTACTCGAAAGGGGTATCAGGGTTTTTCAGCCGTTCATCATCGAGAACAAAACCTTTGACTATATATTCCCTCAGCCGCTGCGTTGCCCACTGCCTGAAATGCGTAGCAATATGTGATTTTATACGATATCCGACGGATATTATCATATCGAGGTTGTAGAATTTAGTTTTATATTTTTTGCCGTCAGAGGCAGTTGTCAAGTATTCCTTGACAACTGAATCCCCGGACAATTCCCCCTCTTTACAAATGTTTTGAATATGAAGACTTATGTTCTGCTTGGTTGTCTGGTAAAGTTCAGCAAGAGCCGCCTGAGAAAGCCAGAGCGTCTCGCCTTCAAGACGGACTTCTATCTTTGTCCTGCCGCTCTCGGTTTGATAAATCAGTATCTTGCCCCCTCTGGGGGCCAAATCATTTTCACCCATTATCTTTTTCCCTACCTAAGCTATTTTTTTCGACATCGATTAACACGGTATTACACGGTCAATAAACAAATATAATAACACCGTTAATCTGCGTTTCTCTGTGGCCAAACTTAAAAATTCAGTCTTCACTTCCGCAATTTCTCGCCGTGCTGCGCCCGTCGCAGCAGGTGCACTTTTACATTTTAATCCGCCGCAGACGGATTAATTTTTGAAATCTCAAAGAGCTATCTTTATGCCCAGCGACATAACTTTTTCACGAAGGTCAGGACGTTTTTTCGCTATCTCGCCTGATTCGCCTGCGTTTGCGGCAAGAATAGACTCGAATTTCATACCGCTATATTCCGCCGTTAACGCAAAAGGTTTTTCAAGAGCATCAAGTCCCACATCCTCGAAGGCACTTGCCAATAGGACAAGCGTTTTCCCTATTAAAGGGGTTTGCATTGTGCCTGCGTCATTGTCCCATTTATAAAGCGAAAACATCCTGTCAAAAATAAGTTTAAGCTGTGCGCTTGCGCCGAAAAAATACAACGGCGTAGCCATTACAATCACATCAACCTCAGCCATCTTGGCTAAAACAGGTTTTGCATCATCATCAATGCCGCATTCATATTTGTCGATTGTCTGGCACTTTCGGCAGGATATGCAGCCAAGCGTTTTATATTTAAGATAAGCGGTGCGGACAATTTCGACATCAGCCCCTTTCTCACGAGCGCCCTGGCTGAACCACTCAACCATCGCAGCGGTATTTCCATCTGTTTTAGGACTTCCATTAAGTATCAGGATTTTTTTAGGCATAAAATTTTAAGCCTTAATTTTGTAAGCGTTCACAGAAAACCAGCATTTTTGTCACTGCGAGCGAAGCGAAGCAGTCTAATATTCAAAACTTTGAGATTGCTTCGGCCTAAAGGCCTCACAATGACACAGAAACGCCATATTTTTCTGTGTGAACGCTTACTTAATTTTTAATTCCCTTTGCGGATATCCAAAACCGCATCGATGTATTTTTGAGCGGTGCTTTTGTTTTTTGCCTCTACTATTATCCTCATCACCGGCTCGGTATTGCTGGTCCGCAGATGCACCCAGCCATCATCAAAATCAAATCGGCAGCCGTCAGAGGTATTAACTTTTGCCTCAGCAAAAATTTTCTTCGCCGAATCTATAATTTTTTCTGCCTGCGATTTATCCGCAGCGAATTTGTCTTTACTCATATAATAACCGCCGATTTCACCAGCCAGTTCACTTACAGTCTTTCCATTTTCCGCCATCAATTCCAGTATAAGAGCAATTCCCACTAAACTATCGCGAATAGGCCCGACCCTCAAATCAATCACGCCGCCGTTGCCTTCGCCGCCGATAATACATTTGTGTTTCAGCATCGCCCCCGCAACATTCGCCTCCCCGACAGGAGTACGAAAAACCTTTCCGCCCGCCTTTTCTGCAACGTCGTCAATCATTCGAGACGTCGAAAGATTCGTTGCGGCACTTCCTTTTTTCTTACCCCCAAGGGGCAGGCTGAAAATATATTTTGCCACCAGGGCAAGGGTATATTCTTCACCGATATAA
>JAPLMV010000087.1 GCA_026386835.1 Planctomycetota bacterium
GAAAGTTATTCTCGATTCCGACCTTGCTGATCTGTATGGAGTAACTACTAAGCGACTAAATGAACAGGTTCGACGTAACAAGGAAAGATTCCCCACCGACTTTATGTTTCAATTAACCGAAAATGAAGATTGCCAGCTTTAATGTCAACTCCCTGCGGTCTCGGCTGCCTGTGGTGCTGGACTGGCTCACTGAGAATCAGCCGGACGTATTATGCGTTCAGGAAACAAAGGTGCAGGACGTCGATTTCCCTGCTGAGCCGTTCGACCAGGCAGGCTATAACTACATTTTCAAAGGCCAAAAGAGTTATAACGGCGTAGCCATTTTCTGCAAAGATAAACCCACAAATGTTGAGTTCGGCCTTGATGATGAGCCGCAAGACCAGCCGCGGCTGATTAAGGCGGAAATCAAAAGTATCGCTATTGTAAATACTTACGTTCCGCAGGGCTATCTGCCCGATTCCGAGAAGTTTCAATATAAGCTGGATTGGTTCAGCCGGCTGCGCAGATATTTTGAAAAGCATTTCAAGCCCGCTGACCCTGTTATCTGGGTCGGTGATTTGAATATTGCACCTGAGCCGATAGACGTTTATGACCCAAAGGCACTGCTCGGCCATGTGTGTTACCATCCGGCAGTACACCAGGCACTGCAACAAGTTATGCAATGGGGGTTTGTGGATATATTCAGGATGCACAATAAAAATGCCGGCGAATATACCTTCTGGGATTATCGAATGATAAATTCATTTAAGCGGAATCTCGGGTGGCGGCTGGACCATATTATGGCGACAAAGCCGTTGGCCGAAAAATGCACTGCCTGCCGCATCGATAAAAAACCGAGAATCGCTGAAAAGCCCAGCGACCACACGCCAATCGTCGCTGAATTTGACTGGTAAAAAATCTGATGTATCCAAATAAACCCTGGTTTTTACATAAAAAACAGGGCATTAAATGAACTGGGGTACTAGGATTCGAACCTAGACAAACTGATCCAGAGTCAGTTGTGCTACCGTTACACTATACCCCAATTTAGTTCATACTTCATAGTTCGTAGTTTGTAGAAAATCAACGGCAAACAAAACAGGGGGTCACTTTATACTTATCGAGTTAATTTAGCAAGAAAATTAAGCATAAATTGACCAAAAGCGCGCAGATTTTGACAAGACAATGAACGTTTTTTTACAAAAAATTACAAAAAATGAATACTTTTTTAACACTTTTTTACACCCTAATTTCGTTTCAAAAAACGAAAAAAAGCTTTAAGTTCTAAACTCAAAACTCGAAACAATTTCGAATGAAAAAAACAAAAAAATTCAAAAATGCGGTTGTGCCTGGCAGGACACATAGAAGTTTAATCCGTCATTGGTCCGCCATAGGGGGATATCCGACTCCGCCTGCGGCGAAAGTGTAAAACGCAAAACTACAGAAGAAGTGTTTTATAACCAGCTGACATAAAGTTGAGGGCTTTCGGAGAGGAAGAGGAAAACAGCGTTGTCTAAGGCCCACGTTATAACTTGCAATAGCGATTATTAGTTCAGTTATCAAAGAGATTATAAGACGAAGTCGGGAGAGCAAGAAAATGGTAATATTAACCAGGAGAAGTGAGAATTTGGCTTGCAAAAGATGGGGATAAAAGGTAAATTACTTTTTTGTCAGTCGAATGTTCATCGGTAGTTCCGTGGTCGCAAAACGATGAACAAAATCAGGGTCGGTGCCCGAGAGGCCAAAGGGGATGGGCTGTAAACCCATTGGCGTAAGCCTACGTTGGTTCGACTCCAACCCGGCCCAGTGAAGTAGTTGAGGGTGATAAAAGGGATAGATTGCGCAGAAGGTGCATTTATTCAGAATCAAGCGAAGTTTTGTTTTTGTCGCAGTTTATTTTATTACCGTAGTAAAACGAGAGCAGAAACAAGAGGGAAAAATGGCAATAGCAACATTTTACTTTCAGCTTCATCAGCCATTCCGGCTACACCCCGACAAGAACAAATTTCTATGGGAGCAGCGGAACAAAGAGGTTTTCGAAAAGGTTGCGGAAAAGTGTTATCTTCCGGCAACGAGGATGTTTACGGAACTGATAGGCGAGCATCCGAAATTCAAGATTACGATGAGCATGTCGGGGACATTTCTTGAGCAGGCGCAGTTGTATAAGCCGGAAGTAATCAGGGCATTGCAGCAGTTGCTGGACTCAGGCAAGAGCAAAAAGCAGGTTGAATTTCTTGAAGAGACATATTACCACTCTCTTGTAAGTTTATTTCCAGACCCTAAAAGGCAGGAGTTTCGGGAGCAGGTTTCACTGCACAGGGCAAAAATGGAGGAAATTTTTGGGATAACGCCCAAGTCATTCAGGAATACCGAACTTATGTACAACAACGAGATAGCTGACGTTGTGGCGGATATGGGATTTAAGGCGATTTTGTGCGAAAAGCGGGGCGATATGTACGGGCTGAAAGAAGGCAGGCTCGTGTCTCCCAACGCGATATTCCGAGCCAAAGGGAACGATTTGATCGTTATGGCGCGAAACAGGGAGATGAGTGATGATGTTGCGTACAGATTTCCTCACACACCGATTACGGCAGAGCAGTATGCAGCGAACATTGCAAAAATCGACGGCGAGGCGGTACTTTTGGGATATGACTACGAGCACATCGGGGAGCATATATGGGCAGACAAGGGGATATTCGAGTTCTGGAGGTCGCTGCCGAAGATGCTGGAGCAGCACAGCAATATAAAGATAGCAAATCCGAGTGAGGTAGCGAAATTATTTAAGAAGGTAGATTGTCCGATTGCGGATATTCACGGGTTATCGACATCATCGTGGGCAGATGCAAACAGGGACACGTTCGGGTGGCTTGGGAACAAAACTCAGCAGGAAATTTTTATTCGCATAAAAGACCTTGAGGAAGAAATCAAAAAGACGGGCGGGGAGCTTTTGACAAAATGGAGGCATCTGACAACATCAGACCAGGTTTATTTTATTCATGAAAGCAGCGGTTCGGACCACGCTGTGCATTCGTATTTCAGCCCTTACGGGTCAATTGGAGAGGCGGTAAGGATAATTACCGACAAGTTGTGGGGGCTGGAGAAATCGGCAGAGACATTTTACATTTTAAAGAAGACTGAAAGGACGCCGGTAATAATCATAAGTCCAGAAACGGACCGGCTGCCGAGCGAAGGGATGGGGGAGTTTGCAAGATATGTTTCTGGTAAGAGCGGCGGGATGGGCGAGGTGGTTTCTGCGTTGTGCAGGGGCCTTGCGGACAAAAAGGTTTTGACATACGTGATTACGCTTAATTTGAAGAAGATATTCCTTCAAAAATCGGGGATAAGCAAGGACGAATACATAAAAAAGATATATCACTTGGCGCATGAAAATATCAAAATGGTGGATTCGGCTGTGTTTGAAAACTATTCGAGTCCTTATGACGGCGACCCGCGAGTAACGGCGGCGGAATTTCAGAAAAATATAAGAAATCACATGATTAAGGAAATAATCTCGGAGCACGGTGGCAGAGGGATTATTCATACTCATGACTGGATGGCAGGCGGGATTGTAGCGGCGTTTGCGAAACTAAGAAATATTCCGCTGCTTCACACGGTTCATAACACGCACACAGGTCACATACCGCTGGATATGTTTTACGGGATAAATCTCGGAGAGATGTGGGAGAATATGTACTTTTCAAACGACAGCGGGAGGCAATGTATCGATTGCCAGGCGACGGCGATAAAGAGTGCGACGCTTGTGAATTATGTGGGCAAGAGATTTTTGGAGGAGACGATAAGGGATTACTTCATGGACAGGCATTTTCTGCCATGGAGTGTAAGGGAGGAGACGAAGGTAAAATATCATTTTGGTTCTGTGATAGCGATACCGAACGGAATTTCGCCTGCGATGTACCCTGAAAACCAGACTGAAAATCCGCAGTTTGACCGGCCTGGACTTGCGAAAAAATATGGGATAGACGATGACGTTATAAATGCAAAAAAACTTAATTTAATCAAGTTTCAGAAGAAAACCGGACTGCAGGTTAATCCGCAGGCAATACTTTTATACTGGCCTTCACGGCTGGACCAGATGCAAAAAGGGGTGGAGCTTCTGGAGGATATTGCGCTGAAATTTGTAATTGAGCATTCTGATGTGCAGATAGGGATTGTCGGCAACCCGGTTGGAAACGACAGAAGTCACGCGGAGATACTTGGCAGAATTGCCTGTTCGTCGGGCGGAAAAATCACATACTGTACGTTTGACGATGATCTGAGCATACTCGGATATGCGGCGGCAAGCGATGTATTCGGGGCTTCGTTGTATGAACCTTTTGGACAAATAGATGTGATAGGGAATCTTTTCGGGGCAACTGCGACAAACCGTGATACCGGCGGGTATCACGATAAGATTGTGCCATTGAGACTTAAGAAGCTTGGAGCACCGAAGGATCTCGGCAACGGGGTGCTTTTCAAGGATTATAGCTCAAGCGGATTGTGGTGGGGGCTGGATACAACGGTGCAGAACCACAGGTATTTCAGAAAAAATCCGCAGGAATGGGAAAGGCAGGCAAAAAGAATAATGCAGGAAACCAAACAGAAATGGGATCTTAGCAATATGGTGGCAGACTACTTGACAGCGTACCAGCGGCTGTTAGGATATTCACTGATTTAATATAGCGGTTTTTGAATTATCAGCAGCATTATAGTTCGATATAGGCGGTCTGTGAGCAGAATCCAGAAGATATGAAGAAATCAATTAAACAAGCTCCTTTGCGGCTCGGCATTGTCGGGCTGGTACATGGACATGTCGGGGGGTTTTTAAAACGTTCACAAACGAAAAAAGAAGTTGAGATTGTCGGGGTGGCAGAGCCGAACAAATCTCTATCGGATAGTTATGCCTCACGCTATCATCTCAATGCAAATTTGTTTTACACTACTCTGGAAGAGATGTTGTATAAGACCAGACCGCAGGCCGTTGCGGTATTCACAAGCCCCTTTGAGCACAGACGTATCGTTGAAACCTGCGCATCGAGAGCCGTCCATGTAATGATGGAAAAACCGCCGGCAGTTAATATGGAACATGCTCGAGCGATTGAGCAAGCGGCACGGAAAGGAAATATCCAGGTCGTGGTCAACTACGAAACCACCTGGCATCGCAGCAATCTGGCAGCTTACACAATCGCATGCAGAGAAAAGGCCATTGGGGACATCCGCAAGGTTGTAATTCACGACGGACATCGCGGCCCAAAGGAAATCGGCTGTCCCCCTGAATTTCTCGAGTGGCTTACCGACCCGGTACTCAATGGCGGCGGTGCATTGATGGATTTTGGATGCTATGGTGCGGATATGATAACGTGGCTTATGGATGGACAAAAGCCGGTCTCTGTCACAGCAGTAACACAGCAAATAAAGCCCGAGGTGTACCCCAAGGTCGATGACGAGGCAACAATTGTGCTGACTTATCCGAAGGCACAGGGAATCATACAAGCCTCGTGGAACTGGCCTTTCGAGCGGAAGGATATGGAGGTTTACGGGCAAAAGGGTTATGTTCA
>JAPLMV010000321.1 GCA_026386835.1 Planctomycetota bacterium
TATTCGGTGGCTACCGCATTTCTGGCTGGTGAGAAAAAAACCGTCCTCAAAATCTTCAGAGTCAAGGGCTATGACGATGGCGTCAAAATGATGGAAAAAATCAGCGACCGCTCCGGCGACGCACCAATCGGCGTAGATGCCCTTGTTTCCGTTGCCCAAAGTTATGAAAAGCGGCAAAAGTTTGAAGAGGCATATCTCGAGTGGTCCCAGATTTCGTCCAAATGGCCGACAGGTCAAGTCGGCAGGGATGCACTGCTCGCAATGGCGCGATGTAAACACGCCGCCTACAAAGGGCCGAGATACGATGCCTCAAATCTAATCAGCGCTAAAACTTATTACGAGAATTTCAAGCTTCGCTATCCCGAAGATGCCCAAAAGCTGGATATCGACGCCAAACTGAAACTGATAGACGAGCAAATGGCGTATAAGCATTTTTTCATCGGCGAATATTACCAGCAAACAGGCAGCAGGGAACCGGCCAGTATGTATTACCAGACGGTCGTCGATGGTTGGCCCGAAAGTACGGCAACCAAGATGGCAAAGCAGCAGATAGATAGGAGTAATTTGAAAAAGGAAAAGAAAAGCATATGGGAAAACGAAACCATGAAGAAACTGGGCAAACTTATTCTGTAGTTCTTTGGATTACGGCTGCTGCTGTTTGTTTTTGTTTAGCCGGCTGCGTCGGATATTCCAACGAATCGCTCTACCCCGATGAAGTGGGAACTGTCTATGTGGAGATGTTCGAAAACGAGAGTTTTCAGCGAGGTGTCGAATATGAACTGACCGACGCCATTGCAAAACGCATCGAGGCCCAAACTCCTTACAAAATAGTATCCAATAGAGACCGTGCCGATACCGTACTGAGCGGTCACTTGGTGGCTGTGGATAAATCGGTGCTTACCCTGGAACGTCAGACCGGTCGAGCACTGGAAAAAGACGTCGAGCTGCGGGCGGTAGTCAACTGGAAAAATTTAAAGACAGGCAAACTGCTTATAGATAGTAAGACCGTCGATGCAACGGCAAGCTACTCGGAATGGCAGAACCAGGGGACAACCTACGCCTCAAGCCTAGCAGCGAACAAGCTCGCTGTCAAAATCGTAGAGTTGATGGAAAAAGAATGGTAAAAATGCCTTCGCCAGGCAAGCCACAATTCGTAAGATTTTATTATGGCAAATAACAAAAATAAAAAGTCCGGCTACTCTAAGGGTAACCCTCAAAACAAAAAGACGCCATTGGCCGCAAACAAGCGGGGGATGTTTAACTGGCTGATTGTCGGTTTTATAGTGCTGATGGGATTGATGATGCTCCAGCAGTGGCAGGGGGCAGATGAAATCCGCTGGGATGAATTTGTCAGCTATATAAAAAACAAGGATATCGACACCGTTACCATAAAGGACATGGAAATAACCGGCAAATTCAACGACCAGGGTATTAAAAGCAGAGGGGAAAAGACCAAAAGCACTTTCGTTGTCTATTATAATCCTGATATACAGGGTAAAGAGCTCAACGAACTCCTCGCGCAAAACGGTGTGAAGTATGATGTCTCCCCGCCCCGCACCTGGATATTAAATCTTATAAGCATGATATTTCCGATACTTCTGTTCGTGGGTATTCTCTACTTTATGTTTGCAAGGAATATTCGCGGCGGTGCAGGCGGGATGCTGATGTCGTTTGGGCGAAGCAGGGCCAAACTGCAGGATAAAGCCAATGCCCAGGTTACATTTAAGGATGTTGCCGGCGTGGATGAGGCTAAAGAGGAAGTCGCCGAGATAATCGAATTTTTGAAAACTCCCAAAAAATTCCAGCGTCTTGGCGGACGAATTCCCCGCGGAGTCCTTCTTATCGGCCCGCCCGGATGCGGCAAGACTCTGCTTGCAAAGGCGATAGCAGGCGAAGCCGATGTGCCGTTCTTCAGCATATCAGGCAGTGATTTTGTCGAGATGTTTGTGGGCGTCGGGGCATCGCGGGTGCGGGATTTGTTCAAGCAGGCCAAAGACAGTTCGCCCTGCATTATTTTCCTCGATGAAGTTGATGCTATCGGCCGCAAACGCGGCGCCAGCTTTGCCAGCGGAGGACATGATGAACGCGAGCAAACCCTAAATGCCATTCTCGTTGAGATGGACGGCTTTGATACCAACGACCAGGTGATAGTTATCGCTGCGACAAACCGCAGCGACATTCTGGACCACGCTCTGACCAGGCCGGGAAGATTCGACAGGCAGGTGGTTGTGCCTTTGCCCGACCTGAAGGGCAGGCTCGAAATTCTAAAGGTTCACGCAAAGAAAATAAAATTGAGTCCCGATATCAGCCTCGAAAGACTGGCTCGCGGAACGTCGATGTTCAGCGGTGCCGACCTTGCTGCGATTATCAATGAAGCCGCTCTGGGGGCGACGATGGCCAATAAGAACTGCGTTGAAATGGCCGACCTCGAAGAGGCGCGCGACAAGGTTCGCTGGGGACGGGCAAGAAAAAGCAGGGTCATCGACCAGCAGGAACGCGAAATAACAGCTTATCACGAAGCAGGCCACACCCTCGTGCAGTCCCTTCTGAAAGAGGCAGATCCGCTGCACAAGGTCAGCATCATACCACGCGGGCCCATGGGCGGAGCCACATTTGCCCTGCCGGAAAAAGACCGCACCATATTTACCAAAAGATATTGCATGGCACTTTTACAGGTCTGTTTCGGCGGCAGAATTGCCGAAGAATTATTCTGTGAAGATATATCCAGCGGCGCACAGTCGGACATTCATCAGGCCACCAAAATCGCACGGCAAATGATTGGAACCTGGGGCATGAGCGCCGAGCTTGGGCCTATAAACTACGGCTCCGATTATGAGAATATGGACGCATATATTTTACCCGCCGAGAAGGAATATTCCGACAACACCGCTGAGGCAATTGATGGAGAAGTAAAAAAGATTATCGGCCAGGCCTACAAAAAGGCAAAAGAGCTGATAGAACTAAATAAAGATAAGGTTGAACAGATAGCAAAGGCGCTGCTCAAATATGAAACTCTCGATGCTGATGAGGTGAAGATTATTTTGGAAGGCGGCGATTTGGACAAACCCACTGTTTCTGATTTGCTCGCTGCCGAACAGGCAAAAAACGAAAAGCAGAAAAATAATTGATTCGCAATTATCAGCTTTCAAGAATGACCTTATGCGGAAAAAAATTATTATAGTATCGGCTGGGGTTCTTTGTGTTTTAACCGCCTGTCTGGGTTTGTGGGGGCAGAACGCACCATCGTCGATTCAAACCGGCTCTGTTGAACTTGTAAAATATGAAAAGGAATTTTCATCTGCGCATATTGAGTCGGCGAGAATGTCGGGCAGGCCAGGCATAGCAGTCATATTCGACGGCACAAACGATATGCACTATTACGCAAGCCGGCAAACTGCCCCAGGCGGGTATAACCTCAAGGTCGAAGCTAAATCGGAAGATTACACATTCGATAAACCCATCTTTCCTAAATGGAGTACTTTCCACGATAAGGAACAAGGCCAAAATACAGAGGTATACGTAGGCAGGTTTACTGTCTTTGTGCCGATTAAAGAAGCGAAAGCTAATCTCGATAAAGGCAGTGTCAACGTAAAGATTTCCGGCGTTGCCTGTACGAGTACTATTTGCCTGACGCCGTTTGAGAAAATGATTCAGGGGGATGTTGACTGGAGTCAGAAGGAATCGTGGAAACAAATCGGCTTTGAAATCGCAGCAAGTTTAGCGGAGACAATTAAAGGACCCGGTTACCCCCCGTGGTTTGCACTGGCACTGGCATTTTTAGCCGGGCTATCCTTGAATATTATGCCGTGCGTTTGGCCTATCCTGCCGCTTATCGTGATGAGGATAGTTGAACAGGCAAAACAGAGCCGTAGGACATCTGTTCTAATGGGGCTTACCTTTTGTCTGGGGATACTGTTATTTTTCGCCTGTCTTGCCGCAGCAAACATAATTTTGCAGCTCTCTTTTAGTACGGTACTTCAGTGGGGTGACCAATTCCGAAACCCAGACTTTGTTGCCGGGATGTCCCTGTTGCTGGTGGTGCTGGCATTATTCATGTTCGGCATATTTTCAATTGGCATTCCATCCGGCATCGCAGGCAAAACCGGTTCCGGCAAAGGTTACGCAGGCGC
>JAPLMV010000322.1 GCA_026386835.1 Planctomycetota bacterium
TATTGTGCGACGCCACAAGCGCCAGCACGTAAATTTTTGGGACATTTCATGATCCCGTATTATAACCGAGCTTGGAGGCTCCGGTTTCATAGCTTATCTGTGTCTAAATTTTCTCTTAAGTCTTTTGTATGAATGAACTTAAAACAAAATCAATGCCTGTTTATTGGCTTCATCTGACACATTTTGGAGTATCTTGGAGTACCTTTGGAGTGCTTCTGAATGCGTTTGGATGTCTTTGGATGACTTTGGATAACATCTACTGTGAATCTTCCTCGTTATCTACCGAGATGTAGCCCTGCTGGCCTTCATTGATATAGGCGGGTTCGGAATGTTCCGGCGAGTCCGAAGATTCATCGTTTGGCTGGTCTTCGGCCAAATCCTTAAAGCCTGCCTTTGCATCGGCTTCCATCTGACTTCGCAGCCGCTCATAATCATCGAGCGTCATCATAACTTCACGCGCCTGGCTGCCCTTGTACTCGCCGAGAATACCGGCGGCGGCCATCATTTCAATTATTCGCGAAGCACGGGCGTAGCCGATACTAAGCCGTCTCTGCAGCAGTGAGACGCTGCCTCGATGGCTGGCTAGGACAATACGCACCGCCTCATCAAACAAGTCGTCTCTGCCCATCTCTGAGGCGTCCACTCGGCCAAGCTGGGTAAGCTCAGGATGGAATTGCGGTTCGGCAACTTCTCTGAGGTGCTTAACCATGCGTTTTATTTCGCCGTCATCGACTAATGTTCCCTGTGCACGAATAAGGTCGCTTGTGCCGGGTTTGAGGAAAAGCATGTCACCCTGGCCAAGCAGCGTTTCAGCGCCATTCTGGTCAAGGATGATACGGCTATCCATCCTTGCGGCAACGCGGAAGCCAACTCTTGTAGGCATATTGGATTTTATCAGGCCGGTAACAACCGTTGCCTGCGGCCTTTGTGTTGCAAGTACGATATGTATACCAACGGCTCGGCTTTTTTGTGCAAGACGAACGATATATGCCTCGATTTCTTTAGATGCGGTCATCATCAAGTCGGCCAGCTCATCGATTACTATTACGATGTACGGCAGTTTCTTTGGAATCTTTGCTTCTTCATCGGCGCTGGTCGGTTCGAATCGCCTGATAATCTCCTCGGCGCCGAGCTCGTTGTAGCCGGTGATATTTTTTACCCTGGCCTCTGCGAGGATGGCGTAGCGTTCATCCATCTTGACGGTGGCCCATTCGAGTATCTGAACAGCCCGTTGTGTTTCAGTAACTATCGGGCTCATCAGGTGCGGGATGTTATTAAAGGCGGTCATTTCAACCATTTTTGGGTCAATCAGAATCATCTGAACTTCGTCCGGCCTTCTGGTAAGCAATACGCTTGCGACGATGCTGTTAATGCAGACGCTTTTTCCTGAGCCGGTGGTGCCGGCAATCAACAGATGCGGCATTGCCGTGAGGTCTTCAACCAGCGCCTCGCCGGAAGAATCCTTGCCGAGGAAAAGCGGTATCTCCATACGCTGCGGTTTGTTGCCGGCCAACTGCATCAAATCTTTTATGCGAACCTTCTCCTTCTCACTGTTTGGCACTTCGATACCGATTGTGTGCTTGCCCGGCAGGGGGGCGACAACGCGAACTGCGCCAACGCCAAGAGCACGGGCCATATCGTTGGCCAGCGAACTGATTTGACTGACTTTGACTCCGGCAGCAAGCTCGAGTTCAAACATAGTAATGACCGGGCCTGTGTCGGTTGCGACCACGCGGGCGTTAACATTAAATTCGGTTAAAAGTTTTTCAAGCGCAGCACCCTTGGCTTTGATAACTTTGGTTTGAACATCGGCAAAAGTGTATTCGGCATCAACCAGCAGTTCAAGAGGCGGCAATTTGTAATTTTCGTAGCTTGGCGACACATAAGTATTGGTCTGTTTACGGCCCTGCGGCAATGTCTGGACGGCTGGTTTTGTTTCAACTGGGGCCGCCTGTACCGGCTTTGGTTCTTCGGCTGCGACGGCAGGGTCAGTTTTGTCAAACTCCCTGACGCTTTGTTCAATTGCAACATCTCTATCCAAAGACATTGCCTGCGAGTTTGTTTGTAATGACTTCTGTCTTTCGCTTAACTTGCGCCAGATTTCACCGAGTACCTGCGACTGCTGTCTGGCTGCGGACAAGGCCGGCAAAGACAAGCCGGCAATCTTTCTGAGGATAATACTAAGCACCGCAAGAATCATCAGGACAAAACTGTCAGCCAGCAGAATAATGCCGACAATCCAGGTGGCTGCGATTAGTATGAATGTTCCCAGCAGTGCGAGGTGATTTTTGAGAAAATAAATTGTTCCGACACCGAGCAGGCCGCCGGAGCCAATCGGGAAATTGTAGATACTATTTGGCCAAAAACAATAAAAACTGCTGGAAGCTGCGACGGTCAATAATGTAAGTCCTATTGCCCGCAGGATGGGCTGACCAACATCCTGATTTGCCAATTTCTGAATCAGAAAGGAAATTCCGGAAACCAAGAGGATAAAGACGCCTGGCCCGACATAGTACATTAAATAATATGCACAAAAAGCGCCGATAGAGCCGCACCAGTTGGCTATCGGGGCATTATGAGGATAAACGAATCTGCTTGGCCAGTCGCCGATATCAAAGCTGATACAACTGCACAAAAGTACCAATAAAGCCGCAATACCGAAGCATTCCAGGGCAATTTTGTAAGATCTTTTATCTTTCACGGCAGTAATTTCCTATATTAAAGTCCGATAAAAATTCACTTTCTAAAGCTATAAAGCGAGGGTTTATTCCACGCTGCTTGCCAACAACCTAATTTATCGGCAGGATTTCACTGTTTTCTGCACAATTATCCGCCCCCAAATTCGTGATTTTCAGCTTTAAGAAAGCCCGACTCGTGGCTCGTAACTACTAACTACTAATCACAAACCACGGTGGTCGATTTTAGACAACATTAACCTTGCGGC
>JAPLMV010000297.1 GCA_026386835.1 Planctomycetota bacterium
TATCTCTATGCCTGCTTCGAGTATATCTTCTGCGTCTTCGAGCATTATGTCTGCCTTGCCGCCGCCGAAGAGCTTGCGGAAAATCTCCTGGAAATTCACCCTGATTTGTTCGAATGTCTCCCTGAATTTTTCTCTGCTTTGCTTGTTGAGCCGCGTTATCAATTGCTGCAGTTGTGTCTGGCTGTTATTCAAATCTTCGACCTGTTTGCTCAAAAACTCGTTTCGCTTCTCAAGCTGTGCCTGCTCATTTATCGAATCGACATTGACATTGCCCAGCCGCTCAATCCTGCCCCGCTACTCAGTCATTTCCACTCGTACTGCATCCCAGTCAACCTGTTTATCTTGGTAATTCTCAAACGCCTGTTTCAAATCAATCTGCAGTTCCTGCTGCGTTCTTTCTATCAAGCCCTGTTGTTTGACCTCAAGTTCCCGCAGGTCCATCTTGAGCTGATTCATCCTCTGGTCAATCTCCGTCTGTTGTGCTCTTTTCTGCCGAATTGATTGTTCGGTCTGTTTTTGTTCTTCGAACAGCTTCTCGGCCTGGGTGTGCAGAGAGATGCTGTCCCGCTGCCTTGTTTCTTTTTCCGCAAACAATTCCGATACACTTGTCTCGCAGGTGAGTATATCCCTGGTCGCCTGTTCGGACTGTTCCGTGCAATTCTCTATTTCCGCCTGCGCTGTATCCGCAGTCACCTGATTTGCATTCAATTGATTTTGTACGGATGCGATTGTCTGCTTCATCGCCTTGCCTTTTTCCGTAATCTGACCGATGGCGACCTTCAGTTCGGTGAGCTTGTTTGCCATCGCCGTCTGCTGCAATTTTTGCTGGTCGTATCTTGCTTGGAGTTCCGCAATGCGTGCCTTGCGTTCGTTATTGACTGCCTCGAGCTCCTGCAGTTTCTGTTTCGAGTCATACTCCTTCTGCACCGACTGTGCTATCTGTTCTTCAAGCAGTCCGATTTCACCTGCAATCAGGGGCTGCTCTTCGGTCAGCCGTTTTATATTCTGCTCATAAACCGTCAGTTTTGAACCCACCTGCATCTTTTCGGTATTGGCCTCGTAAACAGCCGTTCGCAGGTCCTTGCAAAGTTTTTCGAGATGTGTGCTTGTCTGTTTATTTTTCTCAATCTGTTCTTCGATATCTGCGATTTCCACCGTGATATTCCCGATGGTTTCCTGCAGTTGTCTTACCCTGCTCTTTCGCGATATAAGACCGGTCGCCCTTCCTAAAGGCCCGAGTTTTATAATACCGTTTGCTGTCAGGAATTCACCTTTTAAGGTAACGAATCTGTATTCATCACCCAGCATTTCCGAAAGTTTCACCGCCGCATCCATCGAATCGGCGATTATCGTTTTGCCGAGCAGATTCCAAACCAGCGGAGCATACCTGCCCTGGTATTTCACAAATTCGACAACCCTTCCCTTTGCGCCAGAAAATTGAGTTAAATCGGTCTTGTCAACGAACGGCTCTATCCTGTCTGTACTCAGAAAATTGACCCTGCCGTCTAATTTTTCCAACATCTCCGCATCGCCGAAAAGTTTGCCTGTGCTATTGATTACAATCGCATCGGTCTGCCCCTCAAGTGCCGCCTCGACCGCACCTGCGTATTCCACATCAGCTATGAGCAAATCAGCCAATAACCCCTCAACATAATCTTTGCTGCCGTTTCCTTCAGAGCGGCTTTGAAGTATGCCTTTGACGGCATTGTTGAGTCCCTCGCACCTGTTTTCCATATCCGTCAAAACCGCAAGTTCGCTGCACATCGCGCTTTTGCTCTCTTTGCTGACGGCTAATCGTTTATTGCTCTCTGTAATAACATTAGTGATTTCCTCCGCCTGCCCGCGCTTGGTATCCAGACTTTTCTGCAGGTCAATAAGCACATTGTCGATATCGTCACGCCTTGCAGTGTGCTGTGCTTTTTCGGTCAGAAGTTTTTCGAGTTCTGTCCGTGCCGTTTCTGCTCTGCCGGCGAGCCGGTCTTTCTGACTTGATAAATTACTCCTGTATACCGAAATGCTCTGAAGCTCATTATGAAGCTGAGCCGTTCTCCTGACTATATCTATGATGCCGGATTTTTCATCTTCCAAATCCGCCTGGAGCGATGTGCATTCGGCGTTTACCTGGGTAATGGTCTTTTGCAGTTCTTCAGCCGCTCCGCTCTTTTCCTGCAGCATCATTTCACAATTTTCCTGCTCAGCCTTATATTGCGCTAATTCCGTGCAGAAAATGTTTTCCTGTTCCCGGAGTTTTTCGACCCTCTGGCTCGCGGCATCTTTTCTTTGCTGCAGTTCTGTGATTCTGGCCCTGAGAAATTCAATCCTCTGTAATTGCTGCTCTATTTTGCTCTGAACGGAAACAAGAGAATTGTCCGTTTGATTTATATTGTTTTCTATTTCGATTATCTGGCTGCCAAGCTCGCTCATGCGGGTTTCAGTTCTCGATACATCCGCCGCCGTTACCGCAAATTGTTCCTCAACCTGCAAAAGACCCGCCTTTTTCTCGGCGCCGACCGTATTTATCTTGTAGTATTCCGCCAGCGAATAGTTAAGCTGCAGTTCTTTGAGCTTTTTAGTGTATTCAAGATAATTTCTCGCCTTGCCGGCAGCAAGCTTGACGCTCCTGAGTTGTTTTTGCACCTCGCCTAAAATATCCGCGAGCCGCAGCAGATTCTGGTCGGTCTGCTCGAGTTTGCGAAGCGCCTCTTTCTTGTGTGCCTTGTATTTGCTTATGCCCGCCGCCTCTTCGAAGATGTCCCTTCGGTCGGTCTTTGATGACGTCAGCAGCCGGTCAACCTGTCCCTGCTCAATAATCGAATACGCCTTTACGCCGACGCCTGTATCCATAAACAACTCACGGATGTCTTTGAGCCGGCAGATTTTATTGTTTATCAGGTAGTCGCACTCCCCGCTTTTGTATATCCGCCTGGTGATTTGTACCTCGTCGGCTTCTATCGGTAGCTGTCCCATTGTGCTGCCGAACGTAAGGCTCACTTCAGCCATTCCTGCCGATTTTCTGCTGCTGCTGCCGCTGAATATCACATCGGCCATCTGACCGCTTCGAAGACTCTTGACGCTCTGTTCGCCAAGAACCCACTTTACAGCGTCAACAACGTTGCTTTTGCCGCACCCGTTGGGACCTACTATGCCGGTTATAGGCGAATCAAAGGTAAACTCCGTTTTATCTGCAAAACTCTTGAATCCGTTCAAAACAATTTTTTCAAGTCTCATCTTTTCCCTTGCTGCTCACATCTATATATTATTATTGTTATCATCACCCTTAAACAGGCCGTTTGGGACAATATGTATTATGTTATCGGCCGATATTCGAACTTTTCTTGATAAATCTACCACTTTTAATCAGTCGATTTTCGGCAGCGCCCCCGCACGAAATTGGGCATTTACAGCACCTTTTTCGCACATCAGCTTGACTATCGCTATCACATCAGCATACGAAACCCCTAAACCTGTCCGAACTTTTGATTCACTCTTGGCCACAGGCGATTCACATAATGTCGCAATTATGTCACTAAGTTCAAATGAACTCCTCAACTGGATTGGCGGAATGTTCGCTCTTGTGGGGTGCTTGCGCATTATCGTTACATAACCTTGCCCTGGTGCTGAATTTATGGTTATCTCTCCATCCGCTGATTGCACAAATATGTCGTCCCTGCATCTAAGAGTCCCGCCCAATAATGCAATTCGCGGCTGGCCGCTCCGCGAAGCAAAAACTGCCTTGATGCTGGTCTGCGAGATTTGCTCGAGATAAAAAATCCCACCGACCTGCTTTTGAATTATGGAAACATCGTCCAATTTTCTTAAGTTCTCGTATGCCGCCAGTACAACATCAATATTTTCATCCCTCAGCAGCAGCCGTGATAACGCCGCCGCATCGTTACGGCCTGCAGCAAACGTAATAGTATCCATCGCCTCAATGCGTCCTGCTGCATTTTTATCCATCGATATCTCACGCAGCACCATCAGCCCCTGGTCGCTGCCCATATTTAACATGCACCGCCCTGCCCGCAGCCGCACCTTTTCATTCGACGAATTTAATAATGTCGCCAGCTTGCCCAGACTATCCTTGCCTATCGCCTCCAGAGCAATTTCACCCTGGTTTTTCTCTTCTGAAACGGCAAGCTTTTTGATAAATGCCGCAATTCTATCTTTTGTAACCTCCGGCGAATCAACGAGGTATGTCGCCATGGCTATAGAGACAAACCTTTGTTTCTGTTTGGCATATTTGGCAGGCACTTTCAATTCTACAAGCTCCGGCGAAACCGCTTTTGCTGTGCCGCCGCCAAACCGTTCATTCAATCGATTTGCAATCAAGCTGGCGGTTTTGTAATCCGGCTGCCTAAGTGCAAGGTTTATTTTGTACTCGCTTTGAACCGTTGCCCCGCCCAGGATATATCCGACTTTTTTGTCCGGCTGCGGATTGTCGATTTTATCTATATAAACAGTCCCCTGGGCTTTGGCCAAGACCTTGATTGATACTCCAAATTTTCCGCCCTCAAAAAGTTCTACGCCTAATAACGCACCACCTTCAAGTGAGGTTGTCTGCGTTCCCGGCAGTGCCGCTACCTTAATATCAAACTTCTGGCCTTTTGAGCCTGTAACTGGCATAAAACCAAACGCATGCACCACAGCCGTATCGGGACTGCTGATATACTGACCGACATCCTTTTCTCCAGGCAACTGCCTGTTAATATATTTTTCAAGATACTCTCTTATTTGCTCAGGACATTCTTCCGAGCCCGTGCCGCGTAATCCGCCCACAAGAGAGTACCCTTCAACTGGTATCGATTCCGGCGAAAAAACCTCCGCAAGCAAACCGACTGTGGTACTTGTGTCCAGTTTTATTTCAGGTTTAGCAGGCACAGCGGTCTTTGCGGAGCCGCCGCAGCCGCCGGTAACAAAACTGACCAGCACAGCAGTTATAGCAACTACATATAATGTGTTTCTTTTTCTTATATCCATAAATAGGCTCCCCAAAAAATCCCTTTTTTTAATAAAAAAACCCGTCTGCGAATGGTACGTTTTCCCATCTTTGCCGTCAAGCCCAATTTCTCAATCACTGGTTTATAATTATTCATTGACACGAAACGCAATTGGCTGTCTAATTTCCGTGCGAGGATAGGAGGATGGATAGCATAATATGAAAAATCTTGAATATTACAAAGATCTGGTTTTAGTACTAACCCGCAAAGAAATTAAGGTACGGTACGCAAGCAGCATTCTGGGCTACCTGTGGTCGGTAGCCAATCCGCTGGCAATTTCATTTGTGTTTTATATCGCCTTTAAGATTGTCATGCGAATCCAGATCGAGGCCTATTCGCTGTTCCTGATAACTGGCCTGTTTCCGTGGCAATGGCTCTCAAATTCCATATCCGTTTCCCCAATGATTTTCCTCGGCAACGCCAGCATCATAAAAAAAGTTAATTTTCCGAGAAACGTTTTGCCTTTAGTTACTGTCCTTCAGGACATGGTGCATTTCATTCTCGCAATACCAGTAATAATCATATTCATGTTCATCTACCACAAGACACCCTCGTGGTCATGGCTGTACGGAATCCCCATCC
>JAPLMV010000224.1 GCA_026386835.1 Planctomycetota bacterium
GGAAAAATCGTTTAACGAGCAAATTAACGAAGAGTTGTACTCGGCCTATCTGTATCTGTCGATGGTCGCATACTTTGAATCGACAAATCTGCCTGGCTTTGCAAACTGGATGCGAGTCCAGACGCAGGAGGAGGTTATGCATGCAATGAAGTTTTACGATTACATAAACCAGCGAAACGGGCGGGTGGTATTAACGGCGCTGGCTGGGCCGCAGATTGAATGGAAGTCGGCGATGGATGCCTTCGAGGCGGCTTACAAGCATGAACTGCATATCACAGGCAAAATCAATGAGATGGTGAATCAGGCCATCGAAGAAAAGGACCATGCGGCAAATATGTTCCTGCAGTGGTTTGTCAACGAGCAGGTCGAAGAGGAAAAGAACCCTTTGGACATAATTCAAAAGCTGAAACTTATAAAGGATTCCTCAGAGGGTTTGTATATGTTAGACAAGGAATTGGCAACGAGAGTTTTTACCCCGCCGGCAGCAAATCAACAGGCGTAAGGTGAAACTGCCGATTTACAATTTTAAGACAAATAACTTTTGGAGGTATGGATGGTCGATTTAGAGTCACTGTTCAAGTTAAGCTACGGGATGTATATAATCAGCTCGAGGAAGACGGACAAGTTTAATGGATGCATCGTTAATACTGCGTTTCAATTCACCCCTGAGCCGCCTATGCTGGCGGTCAGTGTCTATCGTAAGTGCCTCACGCACGAGTATATCACCGACAGCAAAGTCTTTACCATCTCGATTCTGGCACAGGATACGCCGATGCCGTTTATAGGCACATTCGGTTTCAAATCTGGCAGAGACATCAATAAATTCGATGAGGTTAATTACAAACTCGGTCAAACCGGCGTGCCGATAATCCTCGATAATACAGCAGCGTTTATTGAAGCAGAGGTTATGCAGCATATCGATGTGGAAACACACACCTTGTTTATCGCAAAAATAATTGCCTGCGAAATACTTGATGCGGACAGCGAACCAATGACATACGCTTACTACCGAGACATCAAGCGCGGCAAAACACCAAAAAGTGCAGCAACGTATATCAAAGTCGAACCAAAACAAAAAGTAACAAAAGGAGCAAAAATTATGGCTAAATACAAATGCCTCGTATGCGGATATATTTATGACCAGGCTGCGGGCGACCCTGAGAATGACATCGACCCTGGTACGGCTTTTGAGGATTTGCCGGACGACTGGGTATGCCCGGAATGCGGCGCCGATAAAAGCGAATTTGAAAAAGTTGAAGAAGATTAAATAACACTGAAAATATATTTTTGCCTGATAGTTAAGAGGCATGAGGACCGGCTGCGATGAAGGAAATTCGGCCATCTATAACCTCGCAGGATATTATTTGCGCGGAGACAGCCCCATTGCCCAATGCGATGGTAATCTTCGGGGCCTCCGGTGATCTTGTGCGCAGGAAGCTGCTTTCGAGTCTGCTGCAGATGTATATACGAGGGCTGCTGCCGGAGCAATTCTATATATTGGGATGCGGGAGAACGGAATTTTCAGACGAACAATTTCGCGAAAATGCAGGGCAGACAATAAAGGCGACTTTGGGTGATAAGGAGCTAAAACAGGCAGATTCCTTTATCCAGAAGCTGTATTACATCAGCGGCGATTACGGCGAGCCGCTATTTTACCGCAATATCCGCAACAGGTTAGTTGAGCTTGATAAGACACATAATGTTGACGGCGTGCACATATTTTATCTGGCTGTCCCGCCATTTATCTACGGCACAATAATCAAAGAGCTGGGCCAGGCGGCGTTATCATGTCCACACCAGACCCAGTTAAGGGAAAAAGTCTGGCTGGTCGTGGAAAAACCATTCGGCAGGGATTTACAAAGCGCTATCGAACTGAACAATAAAATACGCCAATGCTTCGATGAACCGCAGATTTATCGAATCGACCATTATCTCGGCAAAGAAACTGTTCAAAACATTCTGATATTCCGCTTTGCAAATTCAATTTTTGAACCTGTCTGGAACCGCGATTACATCGACCACATTCAGATAACGATAGCCGAGTCGATAGGCGTTGAGCATCGCGGGAGCTTTTACGACAAGACAGGCGCCCTTCGCGATATCTTTCAAAATCATACGTTAGGAATGCTTTCGCTTGCAGCAATGGAGCCGCCTGTTTCATTTGAGGCAGAGCAAATCAGGGATGAGAAAGTAAAACTTCTGCGTTCAATTCGCCCGTTTGCCCCGGACCTGCTGGATAAATTTGTCATACGAGGTCAATATCAGGCTGGTTTAGTAAACGGCAGAGAAGTTGCCGGCTATCGCAGTGAGCCAGGCGTAAATCCGGACTCAAAAACAGAAACATTTATTGCAGCAAAATTATTCATCGACAACCGGCGATGGAAAGACGTGCCTTTTTACCTGAGAACCGGCAAAAGACTTTCGGATAAAGATACCGAGATAGCCATTACTTTCAAAAAAATTCCGCATTCGATGTTCGCATCGGTCGGGCTTGATGATATGGCCTCTAATATACTGGTGTTACAGATACAGCCGCAGGAAGGGATTTCGCTGAGCTTTCAGGCGAAACGGCCCGGCTCGAAGATTTGCATGAGCACCCTGAATATGAAATTCAGCTACAGCGATGTTTTCGGGACAGAGCCGCCAGATGCATATCAGAGATTACTGCTGGACTGTATGGCCGGCGACCAGATGCTTTTTACAAGACAGGACGATGTTGAAATTTCGTGGAAACTTATGGAGCC
>JAPLMV010000286.1 GCA_026386835.1 Planctomycetota bacterium
TGACTTTCTGGATATAGTATTCAGATTAGAGAAGGTCTTTGGGATAAAAATCCCGCGTGAAGAGCTTTTCCCGATTGAAAATATGATGACCAATCCCGACTTCGTCAGCAACGGCAAACTGACCGCTAAGGGACTTGCCGAGATGCGAATCAGGATGCCGCATACCGACCTGGCTTCGTTCGAGAGCGACCCGGATATCAATAAACTCGGTGACCTTTTCACCGTTAACTCGATTGTAAATTATATCGAAGGCAAACTTGGAAAGAAATAGTCGGCGAAACTTGAAACAATGCGTTGGATATGGATAGATAAATTTGTGGAGTTTGAAAGCGGCAAACGGGCGGTATCGGTAAAAAACGTGACGCTCGCCGAAGAGCATCTTCACGACCATTTCCCGGGCTTTCCGGTTATGCCGGAGTGCCTGATGATTGAAGCAATGGCCCAGACGGCTGTGATACTTGTCGGCCAGGCCAAAAATTTCGAGGAGAAAGTCATACTCGCGAAAATCAACAAGTGCGTATTCTTCGACTATGTAAGGCCAGGCGATACGTTAAAGCTCGAAGCAAATATCGAATCAATCGCACCGGAAGCAGCAGGCACAAAAGGCAAAATTACGCGGGATGATACCCTCGTTGCTGAAATAGATTTAATGTTCAGTCACATCGACCAGAATATCGGGGGCAAAAAATTTCCTGATGAAAACTTCGTATTCACCGATATGTTCGCATCCCTTATGCAGGGCGTATGCCTTTCGGAGAAAAAACCGTGAGTTCTGCCCGCGTGGTAATAACAGGCGTTGGTGCCGTCAGTCCGCTGGGACTAAACGTCGAGCAGATGTGGGACGGCCTTTGCGCAGGCCGATGCGGCATTGGAAAAATCACCGCATTCGACCCGGTGGGTTTTAGCTGCAAGCTGGCAGGAGAGGTTCCAGCGTTCAGGGTGCAGGACTACATTCCAAAAAGTTCACGCAAGTCCGTGAAGTTAATGTCGAGGGATATTGAACTATCCGTTGCGGCGGCAAATCAGGCCTTTATCAATAGCGGACTTATCACGAAGGCAATCGACCCGGAAAAAGTAAATATCGACCCGACGCGAATCGGTATCAATCTCGGCGCCGGGCTTATAAGCTGTGATTTGGTTGAGTTGGCGCCGGCAATTGCAAAAAGTGTTACCGATGGCAAATTCGATATTCGCAAATGGGGCAAAGAAGGCCTGGAACTTGTAACGCCGCTTTGGTTATTGAAATACCTGCCGAATATGCTCGCCTGCCACGTCGGTATTATTCACGATATTCAGGGGCCAAGCAACACAATCACCTGCGCCGAAGCAGCTTCACATCTTGCGATAATTGAGGCAGCTGCGATTATCGAGCGCGGCGACAGCGATATCTCTCTTGCGGGCGGCGCAGAGGCCAAGGTTAATCCGATTGTTATGACCCGCCAATGCCTGATTAAGCGGGCGACCAGCGAAAATAACGACGACCCCGCCTCGGCGTGCAGGCCTTTCGACGCCGACGCAAAAGGCTCGGTATTCGGCGAAGCGTCCGGTATTGTGGTGCTCGAAAGTCTTGAAAATGCGCAAAAACGAAATGCGAAAATTTTAGCCGAGCTAATCGGCGCAGGCCAAAGCAACAGCATAAATCCGGCATTTGAGAGTATTGAACCGGACGGCTTAGGCATCAAAATAGCAATAGAAAAGGCTATGGCAGAGGCGCAAATAAAACCCGAAGACCTCGATTTGATTATCCCGCACGGGACAGGAATACCGGCTGATGACATGGCAGAGGCAAGAGCAATTGAATCAGTGCTTGGTACCGCGGCTGCAAAGATTCCGGTCTGGCCGACAAAGAGCATGCTCAGTAACACAGGTGCAGCGGGCGGCGCACTGGATATCATTGCGGCAGTTTGCGCAATGAAAGCGGGCAGGATACCTGCTGCGAAAAATTGCTTTAGGAAAGCTGTCGGCTGTAATCTTAACATCGTTAAACAGCCGATTGAGAAAAAAATCCGTTACGCATTGTGCTGCAGCTATACTTATGGCGGACAAACAGCGGCGATAGTTTTGAAAAGTAATGTATAAATAAATGACGAAAGAAAACAAAGAACATAGTGTTGTAATCACCGGTATGGGGATTGTTTGCCCTCTCGGACACGATGTCCAAACCGTGTGGAACGCCCTGCTGGCCGGCAAAAGCGGAATGGCAAAAACAACTATCTTCGATGCATCCACCTTTCCGACGACCTTCTGCGCCGAAGTAAAAAATTACGACCTGACAAAATATACCAAAAATCCGCATCTCCACAAAAATAGCGACCGCGGCTCGGCTTTTGCCATAGGGGCAGCGGCACAAGCCTGCAGGCAGGCGAAAATAGACCTCGAAACCGACAAACCCACTGACGGCATCGACCGCACTCGGCTGGGCATATATCTCGGTGCAGGCGAAGGGTCGATTGACAACGATGTATTTTTTAATTCCATCGTACAGGCATGGGACAATGCCGCCGAAAAAATGGACTGGGGCAAATGGGCACAGGTGGCTTTTGGCAAAATGGACCCGATGTTCGAACTCGAGCAGGAGCCAAATATGCCTGCCGCTCATATCGCACTGCTTACCGGTGCACGCGGGCCGACAAGAAGCTGCCTTACCGCATGTGCCGCAAGTACCCAGGCAGTCGGCGAGGCGATGATGATGATACGCAGAGGCGATGCCGACATAATCATCGCAGGCGGCGCACATTCGATGATACACCCTTTGGGCATAACCGGCTTTAACCGCCTCACCGCTCTTTCCACAAGGAACGACAGCCCCGAAACTGCATCAAGACCATTTTCGGCAAGCAGAGACGGCTTTGTCATCGGCGAGGGTTCGGCAATACTTATTTTAGAATCGCTCGCCTCGGCACGCAATCCAGGCGATGGAGACGGCGCTTGCCGATGCTGGTCTTGGTTATAAGGATGTCGATTATGTAAATACGCACGGCACAAGCACCGCTGAGAATGACTCGATAGAGACCAAGGCAATCAAGGCGGTCTTTAAGGACAGGGCAAAAGACACCCCTGCCAGCAGCATCAAGAGCATGATGGGACATTTAATCGGGGCAGCAGGCGCAGCGGAATTGATTACCTGCGTTCTTGCGATTCGTGATAATATAGTCCCGCCGACAATAAACCTCAGCGACCCAGACCCGGCTCTGGATTTGGACTATGTGCCTAATAAACCGAGGAAGATGCAGGTTAATGTCGTGATGAAGGAGTCATTCGGCTTTGGCGGCCAAAACAATGTTGTAATCATAAAAAGGCAAAAGTAATATGATTGACATAAAACTGATTCGCGAAAATCCGGAAAAGTTCAAAACGGCCTGCAAAGCAAAGAAAATCGCCGCAGATATTGACCTGTTGATGAACATTGATTCGCAGTTAAGCGACTCCAGAAAGAAACTCCAGGATATCGTTACAACAAAAAACCAAATCGGCAAATCGATTCCCAAAATGGCAGGCGACGAAAAACAGGCCGCACTTTCGCAGCTCTCGGAACTTAAAAAACAGGAAACCGACATTGAGGAAAAAGTCAAAAACCTAACCCCTCAATTCGACCAGATTATGCAGCAGGTTGCCCAGCCTGCCGATGACGATGTGCCTTTCGGCGAAGACGATACGCAGAATGTCGAGATAAAAAAAGTGGGACAGGTCCGACAGTTTGACTTCGAGCCTAAAGACCACGTACTGCTTGGCCTTGGGCTGGATATTATGGATATCGAGCGAGGCGTCAGACTGGCCGGCGCAAGAAATTACTTTTTGAAAGGCGACGGCGCCTTATTGCACTGGGCGGTACTGCGTTTTGCGATTGACTTTATGGTCAGCCGCGGCTATGTCCCCATGTCTGTGCCGCTGTTGATGAAAGATGAAGCTATGCGCGGCACCGGTTATTTCCCCGGCTCTGAAGAACAGACATACCAGATGGAACGAGACCAGTTAAGTCTGGCGGGCACTGCCGAGGTGCCGGTAACAGCGTATTATATGGGCGAGATATTAAATGCGGACGAGCTGCCGAAAAAATTCGTTG
>JAPLMV010000323.1 GCA_026386835.1 Planctomycetota bacterium
AAAGGCGCTTTAAGCAGCGGTAACCTGCCGGGGAAACTTTGGGATTGCGCAAGCGGTGAAAAGGAAACGACCGAGATAGTTATCGTGGAAGGTGACTCCGCAGGCGGTTCAGCAAAGGCGGGCAGAGATAGAAATATACAAGCCATCCTTCCTTTGAAGGGAAAAATTCTGAATGTCGAAAAGGCACGCATGGAAAAAATGCTTGCCCACGACGAAATACGTACCATCATAAGTGCGCTGGGGACAGGTATCGGCACAGATGAGTTCGACCTGTCCAAATGCAGGTACGGTAAGGTGGTGCTGATGACCGATGCCGATGTCGACGGCGCCCACATACGGACACTTCTATTGACGTTTTTCTTCAGGCAGATGCCGGAGCTGTTTCATAGCAGAAAAATTTATATTGCCCAGCCCCCGCTTTACGAAGTCAGGGTCAAGGGCAAAACCAAATCCGAGTATGTTCTAACGGAAAACCAGATGCACAAGCGAATGATTGCCCGCGGTCTGGAGGGTACGGAGCTTGTAATCAGGGATATTAAAGATGGTAAAAAGACCGAAAAAACATCCAAAACACAAAAAATTTCCGGCGATAAGCTTACCGAGCTTATAAAGGAACTTGCCGAGGTAGAGCGGATTGTCGCGGTTCTTGCCAGAAGAGGAATTAAATTCGATAATTTTGTGGAGCTTTATTATAATGACAGCGGGCTTCCGAAGTTCAGAATTCGTTATCAGGGGCAGGACGAGATATTGCAGGATAAGGATGACTACGAAAAGCGGCTCGATGAACTCAAAGGTACCGCCAAACCCCAAAGCGAAGATGAGGAGCTGTTTGTCGGCGAAGAACTTCATGAAGTTGAGCGAATCAACGAGATAAATAAAAGATTAAAGAACAGCTTCAATATGGACCTTAAGGATTTTCTGTTAAAACCCGCCAAGACCGTTTCAGGCGAATCGCTGCCGACAAAATTCCAGTTGATTAATGGCCCGGAACAGTTCGATGTTGCGTCGCTCGGCGACATTTGCTCGGCGATAAGACAGGTCGGCGGCAGAGGAATGGAGATAAAGCGGTTCAAAGGCCTTGGGGAAATGAATGCCGATCAGTTGTGGGATACGACGATGAATCCGGCAACAAGGACATTGCTCCAGGTCAAACTCGAAGATGCCGGCGAGGCAGACAGATTGTTCAGCATCCTTATGGGCGACGATGTGGAGCAGCGACGAAATTATATTCAGGAGCATGCTCTTGAGGTGCAGAACCTCGACGTTTAAAAGCCACAGGTCGGACTCGGCGAAATGATAAAATTCAAGACAGCAAATTTTAGTTTTCTTATACTGGCGATATTAAATCTGGCTTGTCCTGCAGATACATTTACAAATCGCAAAACCAATGAAATTCTGCATGGGTATATTACCAGCCAGACCGTTGACAGCAACACGGTCGTGCAAACGCCGGAAAAGGGGCTGACCAATCTAAACCTTGCGGAGTGGACGATAGCCGCCGATAGAAATGGCAGAAATAACAAGGTTGTTGTTTTGACGCTCAACAGCCCTATTCTGCTGGAGATTGAGGCAGCGGCCTTCGAGAAGGCGATAGCCAGGGTATCGGGCGAAGGGCCATTATTTGTTTTGCTTGAAATCGACACGCCCGGCGGCGACATTTCACTCGCTCAGCGGATTTGTGCCGCTATTACCAGGGCAGGCAATTGCCAGGTGATTGGTTTTGTTAAGGGCGGCGAGTTTGGAGGGGCTTTGTCGGCAGGGGCGGCGGTGGCTTTTGCGTGCAGTAAAATTTATATGGCCAATAACACCGTCATTGGCGCTGCTGCGGTAATAACTCTTGATAAGAAAGGCCCAAAGTCCATTAGGGATAAGTACGGCGAGGATATAGGCGAGAAGTTCAGTTCCGCATGGCGCGGCTACATGGCGTCTCTTGCAGAGCACAACAACAGGCCAGGCCTGCTTGCGCGAGCGATGGTCGACAAGGACATCGAGGTCATCGAGGTAAAGCAGGAGGG
>JAPLMV010000027.1 GCA_026386835.1 Planctomycetota bacterium
CTCGGATGACAAACTAATCAGGGTTTCTTTTAGTCATTAGTTTTATGAAGTTATCGAACAGGTAATTGGAGTCGTGCGGGCCGGGCGAGGCCTCGGGGTGATACTGGACACAAAAAGCAGGAATATCTTTGCAGCGGAAACCCTCGAGCGTCTGGTCATTTAAATTTATGTGAGTCAGTTCGACATTTTTATTTTTCAGCGATTTCAAATCGACGCAAAAGCCGTGGTTCTGGCTGGTAATTTCAATCCGGCCTGTCTTGAGATTCTTTACCGGATGATTTGCGCCGCGATGACCGAATTTGAGCTTGTAGGTTTTGCCGCCAAGGGCAAGGGCAAGGAGCTGATGGCCCAGGCAAATTCCGAAAATGGGAATCTTGCCGAGCAGGTCTTTGATAATATCAATCGCATAACTTACCGCAGCAGGGTCGCCGGGGCCGTTACTTAAAAATACGCCGTCGGTTTTTTTTGCCAGCACCTCTTTAGCAGGTGTATCGGCAGGCACAACACAGACATCACAGCCGTGCGAGCGGAGCAGGCGAAGGATATTCTGTTTGATGCCGTAATCAAATGCCACAACCTTATATTTTTTTTCCGGCATAGATTGCGAATTGTTTAATACGTCGATAACCCCTTTTTTCCAGAGGTAAGGTTTCTTTACAGTTACGTCTTTTACGATGTCCCTTCCGACGAGGCCGGGATACTGTCGCAGCTTTTGTTCAAGCCGCTTAATGTTAAACTCATTAGAAGATATTATGCCTCGCATCGCGCCTTTTGTGCGGATGTGCCTGACGAGTTTGCGGGTGTCGATGTCTTCGAGACCGACAACGCCGTTTCTCTTGAGATAATCGCTGAGCGATTCTGTGTTTCGCCAGTTGCTCGGATAATCACAGTTTTCCTTTACAATAAAACCGGCGGCAAAAACCTTTCGCGATTCACTGTCATCGGTATTGGTGCCGTAATTTCCTATCAGGGGATAAGTCATCGTTATTATCTGCTCATTATATGATGGGTCTGTCAGGATTTCCTGATAGCCGCACATTGACGTATTGAAAACGACCTCGCCGCAACTTTGGCCCTTTACGCCGAATGATGTTCCCTCGAATACCGTTCCATCTTCAAGTAACAAAATAGCTTTCACTTATTTCTTTCCTCCACGGGACGCCTTACGGCGATTAGTTTCGGTAATATAACTGAACCGGTTTTACGTTAATTTTTTCTTTCTTCATGGCACTGATCGCCCTTGCCACAGCGGCGGCGCCTCTTATGGTTGTTACGTAAGGCACCCGCCTGTCGAGAGCACTCCTGCGTATCGAAAACGAGTCGCTTATCGTCTGTTTGCCGATAGTGGTGTTTATAATAAGGTCTATTTTTCCGTTAATGATTAAATCGACGATGTTTGGTCTGCCCTGGCCCATTTTCAATACAAACTCTGAAGGTATATTGTTTTTAATCAGCTCGATGCAGGTGCCTTTCGTGGCCAGAATCTTAAAACCCATATCCTTCATTTTGCGGGCGACATCGACGGCCTTTTTCTTGTCGGCGTCCTTGACGCTGATAAAGACACTGCCCTGCAGAGGCAGAGTATTGCCTGACGCAATCTGCGACTTGGCGTAAGCAATGCCGAAGTTATCCGATATGCCCATCACCTCACCTGTCGAAAGCATCTCAGGGCCAAGAATTGTATCAATGCCTGGAAACTTGAGGAATGGGAAAACGGCTTCTTTGACGCAGAAATATTTTCGGCGGACCTCTTTGGTAAAATGAAGTTGTTTTAACGTCATTCCGGTCATCACCTTTGCCGCCACTTTCGCAAGAGGCACACCGATGGCCTTGCTGACAAAAGGCACCGTTCGCGAGGCACGCGGGTTTACTTCGAGGATATAAATCCTGCCATCTTTTATGGCAAACTGGATATTCATCAGGCCTTTTACCTTTAGCGCCAATGCCAGCAGTTTTGTCTGACGTCGGATTTCATTTAGAAGCTCTTGGCTGATATTGACTGTCGGCATCGAGCAGGCGCTGTCGCCTGAGT
>JAPLMV010000095.1 GCA_026386835.1 Planctomycetota bacterium
TTTCAAAAAAAATCGAAGAGGAACTCGAGGCGTTTCTTTTCATAATGGGAATTATCTCAGTGAGCATCTCGCGGCTGTGGAGTTGGCATCTTGCAGAGGAAGCTTTGCTTGAGCCGATTAAGATAACCCTTGCCGTTCTGATTGCGGGTCTGTTGTTTCGACTTATACGCCCCAAAATCGATAAATGGGTACAGTCGGCGATAAACCGATTCGGATACGGCACACTTTTTTTCGTGGTTGTGGTCGGCCTGGGTCTATTAAGCAGTGTTGTTACAGCCATTATTGCAGCTTTAATTCTATCCGAGGTCGTAACGGCAATAAAACTGCCCAAAAGCACTGAGACAAGGCTTGTCATCATCGCATGTTTTGCTATCGGCCTGGGAGCGGTGTTGACGCCGATTGGCGAGCCGCTTGCTACGATAGCAATTTCCAAACTCAAAGGCGAGCCTTATCACGCCGACTTTTTTTTCCTTTTCAGACTGCTTGGCAAATGGATTATCCCCGGCGTTTTGGCACTGGGAGTCTGTGCGGTATTATGCCGAAAATCAGCAGGCCCCTTAGGGGCAGGCAATGGAGGTACGCTTTCAGAAGACAAGCCCGAAACATACCGGACTGTGATAATCAGGACTGTAAAGGTTTATCTTTTTGTGCTTGCACTGGTGCTTTTGGGTACCGGCTTCACGCCGGTCGTGGAACAATACCTTGTCCACGTCTCAGCGAGAACGCTGTACTGGGTTAATATCGTCTCTGCGATTTTGGATAACGCGACGCTGACAGCAGCGGAAATAACGCCGGCAATGCCTCTTTTGACAGTGAAATATGTGCTTTTGGGACTATTGATTGCGGGCGGTATGCTGATTCCGGGAAATATCCCCAACATTATATGTGCAAACAAGCTGTCGATAAAAAGCAGGGAATGGCTCGTTGTCGGCCTGCCTCTTGGCCTTATCCTGATGGTGCTGTATTTTGTCATCCTTATCCTGACGGAATAATAAAAACCACGTCTCGCATCTGCATAAAAAATTTCAAAAAAATGAAAATAATTAATTTTTTACTTGACAATGTTTAACTTTAGTTTAATATTATTAACCATAAGCTTAATTAATAGCTTTTTTTCAACGCAACATAAAAACTTATTAAGGAGACATAAAATGGCTCGACGACTTTTTGGTGTAACAGGAATTGCTCTTTGGATAGTGCTGATTGTGGTTTTGTGTATCCCCCAGTCCGGCGCAATCGCAAACCCATTGTTCAAAAAACTTCCCCAGGGCTGGACGGCAAAGCCATTAGTCGTTCCTCTTGACAATATATCTGCCATATCAACCAAACTTGGCGGCAGGATTACCAAACTCACTAACACTATGCTTTCGTTCCAAAATAACCAGGTGCAGATAAACGTTTTTTTCTGTCCAACAACTGTTGATGCCGAAAAGATTTATATAGCCGTCCTCAAAGCACACAATGGTGAAGGCGATTATGTATCGAGAGTTGGCAACACCGTTGTCGAATTTGCCAAAAGTAACGATGTTAATTTTGTAAACCAGGCTCGCGGCGTCCTGGACTTTGCTTCATTGCCCCTTGACTTATTTACCGCTAGGTATATAAAAAAGATTCCTGCCGACTGGCATCTCAATGATTCCTTTCCAGCCCCGACAGAGCAGGCCGCTGCCATCGGCAAAAAACTAAACGCCGATGTCAAAACCGTTTCAAATACGCTCTTCGTTGTTCACGATAAAAAGTTTCAGGTCAACATTATTGATTGTCCCACACCGCAGGACGCAAACAAAATTCACCAGGCCATTTTAGCTGCTAAATCCGACCCCGCTTTTTGCATCCTCATTGATAGTGCTGTTATTGAGTTTGTATCTGATGACGTCAAGATCGCAAAAGAAGCGGTCTATGAATTGGGCATCAAACCTAACCCGGCCCAAACCGCCGGCAAGCAGGCCTCAAAAGAAGATTCTCTTGAAACCCAAGCAAGGGATTTCGTAACGCTTCTGGCAGAACAGCAGTTCGAAAAAGCTGTAGAAAATTTCGACGACACGATGAAAACAGCCCTGCCCGCTGAGAATTTGAAAGAAGCGTGGAACGCTCTTCTTGCTCAGTTCGGCCCCTTCGAAAAGCAACTCGATGCCCGCAGTGAAAAAGTCCTTTCGTATGACGTTATATACATCACCTGCAAATTCCAAAAAGATATCTGCGATGTAAAAACGGTCTATAATAACCAAAAGCAGATTGCCGGCCTGTTTTTTGTCCCTACCACCAAAAAGTAAAAATAGCTTAATGCCGAGAATAACTATGAAAATATTACCGACAACCTGTCCGGCGTGTAACGAGCAGCTCAAGGTCAAAAGCCTGATTTGTGAAAATTGCAGCACTGAAATACAAGGCTCATACGACCTGCCGCCGTTAGGACAGCTTTCGATTGATGACCAGCTTTTTCTGCTCGATTTCATAAAGGTCAGCGGTTCACTTAAAGATATGGCAGGCCTATTGAAACTTAGCTACCCAACGATCCGCAACCGCCTCGACGAAATCATCGAACACATTAAAATTACCGAGAGTTCCAGGCAAAATAAAAGGGAGAAAAACAAATGAGCGAAATAGCACTTAATTCCACAACCACCTTTCAAAACCGGCTGACGCAATGGCTGTTTAATCCTTTTATGTTTGTCGCAGGTTTGCCTGCTTTATCGGCGGGTCTTGCGATAATTTTGATAAGCGGATTTTTCTGTTGGCTCGGCAATACACATTTTGACGGCGTCATCGATTGTCACATAGGTCTGGCGACGCAATGGTGGATTTTTCCGGCAGAGGGTTTAATCAACTGGATATTGCTGGCGATTCCCCTGTTTTTCTTTGGCCTGATTATCTCGAAGTCGTCATTTCGTTTGATTGATGTTTTCGGCACGCAGGCGCTTGCCCGCGGGCCTTACCTGATTACCGCTGTTGTTATGCTTCCCAGCGCCAATCTGAAAGTCGGTAATTTTATTTTTGCCAAACTTACTCAAACCACTCCTGTCGTAGCGGTCAATTTAGCAGATATATTCATTTTTGCTGTCGCAATGCTGTTGGGGATTCTGATGGCTGTCTGGATGGTCGTTTTGATGTACAGGGCTTATTCAATTTCCTGCAACGTCAAAGGCCCAAAGGCGATTGTAACTTTCATCATAGCATTGATAGGTACCGAAATAATCTCCAAATTCGCCGTCGTATGGCTTTTATCGAATATGCGTTAAAAATTATTGAAGTATTCCGGCTTGCCGTCATCGCTGTCGTAGCCGGCCGAATCGGCATAATCCTGCTTTATGCAGATTCGTTCGATATGCTCGGCCTGCTTGGTATTGCTGTCGACGGTAACAACAACCGCATTAATTCGCACATCACCCGTTGCCACCTCAAATGAAAACGGCATCTGCGTCCTGAATGCTTTTATAACGTTCTCTGCGCCTCTCCCGAGAACCGAATCGTGCGGCCCGGTCATGCCGACATCGGTTATAAAAGCGGTGCCTTTGGGAAATATCCTTTCGTCGGCGGTTACAACGTGGGTGTGTGTGCCGAACACGCAACTGACTTTTCCGTCGAGATAATAAGCCATGGCAATTTTTTCGCTGGTTGCCTCGGCATGAAAATCGACGACAACGATGTCAGCCTTTTGCTGGAGCTGGGGCAATATTTTGTCTATGGCGGTGTAGGGACAATCGGCCGGCTTCATAAAAATTCGGCCTATCAAAGCGACTACCGCAACCGAAGGGCCTTTGCCGGTTTTGTAAATTGCCCAGCCTTTGCCCGCCGAGTGTTCCGAGAGATTTGCAGGCCGAACAATATTGTCCGCCGTTTCTAAGGTCTGTACTATTTCTTTTTTGCGGTAAGTATGGTCACCAAGCGTAACTAAATTTACACCGTACCGTAGCAGTTTGTCGTGGATTTGGGGAGTCAGTCCGCTGCCGCCAGCGGCGTTTTCAGCATTGGCTATTACGCAGTCGATATCGTGTTCTCTGACCAGCAAATTTAGTTTGTCGGCGAGTATTCGTCTGCCAGGCCGGCCAACTACATCACCGATACAAAGAATTTTTAGTTTCATATTAGTGTCCCGTATATCGTATTGCGTTAAAGTTTCTTGATTAAATTTGAGATCATCCGACAAATAAATAACTTAACGCTAACTGTCATTCCAGCGAAAGCTGGAATCCAGGCCGTAATATAAGCTGCTGGATACCTGCTTTCGCAGGTATGACAAGTCGTTTCAGTCTGTACGCAATACTCAATACGCACAACGCAATACGAAACTACTTTTTCGGCTTCAGCAGGTCTGTTGCACCTTTGAGAATTCCCTTGCCGGACTCAATGGCCTTTTTGCCTTCCTCGATAGCGGCTTTGCCGATATTTGTTACCTCGCCCAGCGTCGAGTTCATCGTCTTAAGCATATCGCCCGGCAACACACCCGCTCCCTGCTGAACAATGCCCTGCGTTATTGCGACCATAATTTTTGCGGACAGTTTCGCCGTGTCGAGTTTGTTATCGCCGCCAAGATTAGTCATCTTTATCGGCGCAAGATTAAGCGGCACTGTGTCGGCTTTACCGGGCATGGGCAGCAGCTTCACTTTTACCCGGATGTTTGTAATTTCAAGGTTGTCGATGACAAGTTTTTTCCCTGCAGCGGGCTGACCCTGTTGGTCTTTTTCACTGGGCAGTCCCTTTATTATCTCCTGCAAATTATTGGAAAAACCCTTTTGTTCAATCACCAGGTCCATGCCGTCAAGTTTAATCTCTTTGATATGCACTGTGTCCTGCATCAGCGAGCGAATGTTGACTGCTATGTCGGCTTTGTTTAATTCGAGCAGATTCTTATAGGTGTAGCCGGGCGGGTTGTTTATTATCAGGCCGTTTATTGCGACGCTGCCGCCGAGAATCGAAAGACTTATATCGTTGATGTCCACGCCTACCTTCAGTGCGTTTGAGGCAGCGGTTTTCACGCCTGATTTGATGATTTGCCCGCTGAACAGATGGAACGCAACGACCGCAGCAATCAGAACGATAACGACAATCAGAACTGCTAATTTCAGAATTTTGCCGGCGATTTTCATATTGTCCCTTTCAAAATAAGTTTACTTTCATCCCACAAGACATGGTAATGATATGTATTTAACCGCCCCTTTGCAAGTCAAATTGATTAGAGATTTTGAATGCGTCTTTCCGATATATAAACTTATGGAACCTGTTACTTTTACCGAAACCAAAGAGTGCCCTTTTTGTGCTGAGGTGATTCAGTCCCGTGCAGTCAAGTGCCGCTATTGCGGCGAATTCCTCAATACCAATAAGGCAAAGGCGCTTCAGACAGCCGCCGAGCCCGATTCTCAGGAGCAAAACGGCGAAAACGCACCCGGCAAACTCTTTTTTGAAGCCAGACCCTCGCTGTTCGGCATATTCCCCCTGGCTGTGAAGAGCTTTTTCGTTCTTGCCATTGCCGGGCTTTTACTGAAATACCCCATTGAAAACTGGATTGACAGTTTCCTGAACCTGAAACTTACAAAGGAACATATCCTGATGGTTGCGCAGTACCGCATTACCGCAGGCCTTGGCCTAGCTGCCGTTGTACTGCTTTTGATTGCATTCAGGATGGTCTTGCTGAGAAGCATTCATTATGAAGTTACCGCAGACCGCGTTGAGTGGTCGCGAGGCATATTCGACAGAAAGGTCGATAACATCGATATGTTCCGCGTAATTGACCTGCGGCTCAGAAGAACTCTCTCGGACTGCATTTTCGGCATTGGCACGGTTACGCTGATTACCACCGACAAAACAGACCCAGAATTTAATTTTGAAAAGACAAGACACTGCCGCCAGCTTTACGACGTCCTCAAAAAAGCAAGTCTCAAAGCCGACAAGGATAGAAGCGTCATTCACCTCGAGTAAAACAATAACTAACCACGAAGACCCGAAGGCACAAAGAGCTAAAGTGCACAAGTCATAAGAGCACTTAGATTTAGTAGGGTGAGGTCTTTACCCCACCATTTCTCTTGAAGTGTTGCATTTCAGATTAAAATTCGCTTCTGTTTATAGTTTTTAATTTTGAGTTTTGGTTTTGAGTTTTACACTTTAAGTTTTTAGTTTTTCTATACGCTATACGCTGCCCGCTATCCGCTAATTTTCCCCTCATATTGAAATACGGTTTCAAGCGGGACTTTGAAGGCATTTGCAATCTTAAAGGCAAGGGTCAGAGACGGCGAATAATTTCCCGCCTCGATAGCAAGAATGGTCTGGCGGGTAACGCCGACAAGGTCAGCCAATTGCTGCTGGGTCATCTCACCATTATCAAACCTCAGCCGGCGAATCTGGTTTTTCAACTGGTTATTTTCCATCCCTACTACCCCTGCCATATAGAATTAAAGTCATTAAGCTCCGTATAAATACAAAAAGCGAAAGTCCGACAATGAGTATGATAGGCAATGTAATAACAGGAACAGAACCTTTCGAGCCGGTAAACCACCAAGGGATTATACAGGCTATAACAGAATATAACCAAAAAAAGAAATATGATATAAGGGCAGCTCGTTTTTCAATCAGCCGGTCACGCTCATCATAGGTAACTTGTTTCTTATTTCTGTAGGCAAAGAGACGAAACAGCCAAGGCAGGAAGCTCATACTTGCAAGATATGCAAGCATAACCAGAGGTGCAAAGGATACTCCTCTGTCATAAGAGATAAATATGGAAACTCCACAAGGGATGAGAATTAAAGGTACTCCCAAAAATAAGCCAAACCATGCTTCTTCCTGTGCTTTATTCATGATTTTTCTCCTTTAACTCCTCGGTCATACAGGGACAGGATAGCGACGGATTGAACCAATACAACTGTTAGACCGCCAAGCACAACCATAATGGGCAGGATATTGGCAGATATTTGGTTTTCTGCTCCTTTTATTGCCCAGGTAATCATACTGCCGGCTATCCAAAGAACCCAAAAAACAGAGTATGCAATAGTGGTGGATTTTCGCTGGATGAGCAAATCTCTCTCATCAAAATCGACCTTGCCGGGTTTTGCCCGAAACAGTATCGCTGATAGACCCATCAGGCCAAACAGGCCGAACATACATAAGGAACGTCGGGCATAAGGCAGGCCGTAAATATGGTAAAGCACGGCAAAAACTACGCTCACGATTGTTATCACGGCAAATATTACAACAAGATTGTAACATGCTATTTTTTGTAATCTATTCATCGCTTTTTCCTTTCCGCAATTTTGCACTTTTCATTTTACTTTTTGCATTCTCAAACTGGCTATTTAGTCAGTTTGAGCTATATATATCTTATCGAACATAATGTAATATAAACTATACTCTATGTCAAGCAAAATATACATTTTTTAAAGAAATTTTTTTAGGGAAGGTTACAGCAGGCGAATTTTTAATGTTCTGAAAAACCGCTTAAGCCATGGTAGGGTGGGGTCTTTTATGGTGAGC
>JAPLMV010000081.1 GCA_026386835.1 Planctomycetota bacterium
GCAATAAGCGTAAGGGGCTTGCCGGCCGGCTTCTTGTCGCCGACAGCAAAAAGGCATATCACAGGTCGGACGGGATAGGACATCTGGAGCGAACCGTTCTGGCGTGTTTGGATTGTCTGGGCAGCAGACCATCAAATTTAATCGAACTCCTCGATATATTGTGCCCGGACAGCATTGAGCGGCTAAGTAATTATCCGTGGCATAAGGATATCGCAAGTCATAAGCTGGCCGTAAATGAAGCTGATATTGGAATTGCATCGTCGGTACTGAAAGATAATCTGGACTCAAACGGAATTGAACTGCTTGAGCTTAGAAGCTGCTGTCTGGATGTGGCATACTACAACAAAATGGTTGGGGCGGTAAAGAATAAAGCGAGTGTGCTTTTTACGGCTGTTTGCGGGCTTATAAAATCGGCGTGGGATAACCACCCTGCCGACGAATTACAAATCCTTGTCGACAGACAGGGCGGCAGAATGATGTATAGGACGCCGCTGCAGCGAATGTTCCCTGAAATGGAATTAAAGATTCTAAAGGAAACCGATACCAACAGCAGTTACGAGTTGACCGCAGGGGGCAGAAAAATGCGGGTGCATTTTGCAGTCGGCGCCGATGACAGGTTTTTGCCGGTGTCACTGGCCTCCATGGCCAGTAAATATCTGCGTGAACTTTTAGTTGAGGGGCTGAATCGTTATTTTGTGGGGCAATGTGCAGCGTTAAAACCGACGGCTGGTTACTGGAAAGACGGGCTGCGTTTTATCGAAGACCTCAAAAAGTATGTGCCGCATGTCCAGTATGACGACAATCAGATGATTCGATGCAGATGATTTACGATACAGATTTAACTCTAACCAACAGATTATCTTTACGGGACGAACCAAAGGCAAATTTCCTTTGCAGATAAAAGGAGCAGAGCCAGGACGGCTGCAATTTGATGGAAATAAAAAAGGAGACGGGCAGTTTTTTAATTGAACTTTTTGTAGCCCAATCTCCTTATTGCGATGTGCCTTTGTGCACGTTACCGCGGCTTGTGCGATGACGAAATCGTCGTTATGCACTCACAATGAAGTTATGGTAGCAGAAACCCAGATATTTGTCAAGTAAAAAAACAGCAGAAAATATTTTCCGCATTGTCATCTTAAATTGGCAGTTGGAAATCAAAATTTGGCAATCCCTTATGCTATCTACTATTTTTGTCAGCTGGACTTTCAAGTACGATTGTATTTCTCTGTGGCTAAAAATTTCTTCGTGCCTTGGGGGCTTGGTGGTGAAAAATCCCTTTCCCATTCTACCCATTTTAACATGTTTAACACAGGTGAGTTTTTTTTAACAGGGGTGTAAAAAAGCCGACTTTTTTTGTAAAAAAGTGTAAAAAAGGGTCAAAAAGTACGCTATTTTTGTTAAAAAATGCTCAATTCGTGTCAGTTTTTGTCACTTTTTGCAAACCATAAAATTTGCTTTAACCCCTTTATTGACAAGAACTAATCGCAATTTAATACCAAAATATTACCCATTTTAACAATCTCAACTCACGCAATACTCAATACGCACAACGCAATACGAATATCCGCCGAAGGCTGTCCACAATTTTCTGAAATGTTTAGTCCTTGCATAATTAATTTAAGTACTTTATAATTTCTGCTTCGTCGCAGGTATGTCCCTGCGCTGAAAGTACTCTGACTATTGTAAGTACGGGCAGATAAAGTGTTTGAATCGTTGACGGAAAAATTCAGTTCAGTTTTCAAGTCGCTATCAGGCAGAGGCAGAATCACCGAAGCCAACGTCTCCGACGCCCTGCGCGATGTCCGCAAGGCACTGCTCGAAGCAGACGTTAACTACAATGTAGCCAAGCAGTTCTGTAAAGACGTTACGCAGGCCTCTGTCGGCGCCGAGGTAATAAAAAGTCTCCATCCCAGCCAGGTCTTTGTCAAAATCGTCCACGATGAGCTGACTCGCCTGATGGGCCCTGTTGATACCAATATCTACTATGTTTCACCGGGGCCTACCATTATTATGCTTGCCGGCCTACAGGGTTGCGGCAAGACCACCACCGCCGCAAAGCTCGGCAATTACCTTGTTGCAAAGGGCAAAAAGCCGCTTTTGGTCGCCGACGACCTCCAAAGACCAGCGGCTA
>JAPLMV010000267.1 GCA_026386835.1 Planctomycetota bacterium
TTGTCGCTGTTTAGGCCTAAAACTAATATGTTGCCGTGCGATTTGCAGAATTTTAAAAACTCGATATGTCCCCTGTGGACAACATCAAAGCAGCCGTTGGTAAAAACGACAGTTTCCTTTTGCCTTCGATGCCAGTTTAGCTCCTCAGTCAACAGTTCGAGCGGCAATACCTTGCCGCGTTTGCCCTTATTCTGGCTTACAAGTTCGTTTATTATTTCCTCGATAGATACGGTTGCGACGCCGAATTTTTCAACTTCGATTCCGCCTGTAATATTTGCAAGCTGAACAGCGCTCTGGTAATCGCAGCCTGCCGCAAGTGTTATTGCCAGGGTAGCCAGTACCATATCGCCGGCGCCAGTGACATCGTAAACTTTCCGAGGCCGGGTGGAGATGGATTCGCTGATGGTACTGGTTTTTAAGTATGCGCCTTCTTTGTCGAGAGTTATTACAGCAGCTTCGAGTTTGAGCGTGTCGTAAAGTTTTTCCGCTGCTTTGGCGGCTGATTGTGGATTTGTTATCTCGAAACCAACGGCTGCGGAGGCCTCGTTGCGGTTTGGGGTAATCAGCGAGGCGCCGACATATTTTGAATAGTCGCTGGTCAGGCAGGGGTCTACAAGGACTTTTTTGCCGGTTTTTTTTGCCAGTTGAATCATTTGCCGGCACATTGCGGCACTTAGCATTCCCTTATTGTAATCCTGGAGACAAACGACCTCGACCTGTTTTAATATGCTGCGGTAGTTTTGCAAAATTTTATCGCACTGGCCATCGGAGAAAGGTTCAGTCGATTCTTCATCCATCCTGAATAACTGCTGCTGATGACGATGCTGCGCCAGGCCGACAAGCCGCTGTTTGCTGATGGTGGGTCGGTCAGTAACCGTCAACAGGCCGGAAATATCTGCCCCTGCCTTTGTCAGCAGGTCTCGCAGGGTTTTGCCGTTCTGGTCGTCGCCGATAACGCCGATGCAAAACGGGCGAGCGCCCAGGACACAAAGGTCGTTAACTACCGATGCCGCACCCCCGCAACTGTGCTCGGTATTCCTGATTTTTAGGACGGGCACAGGCGCCTCCGGGCTTATACGCAGGGCATCGCCGTATATGTAGGCGTCGAGCATAACATCGCCCACAACGAGCACTTTCGGCGAGCCGAGATTCGTTACCGTTTTAAGCAATTTTTCGTACATTTGGCACTATTTACCTGTATTTTTATTTTGCGGGTATTTTATCCGATAAGACACTATCAATCAACCCTGATATTTCCTGCTCTGCGTCTATGAACTTTAATTCAATCTCTAAACAGCCAAGCGGTATTGATAACTTTGAATCAGAAATTATTTTCATTGCGTCTTTTTCCGTCGTTAATATCAAGCCTGCTTTCGAGAGTTGTGCCTGCTTTTGTATATCAGTTATATCATCAGCACAGTAGTGGTGATGGTCGTCGTAGATTTTCGAGCCTATGAGATTGGCTGGGATTTTGCGGATTGTGTTAAAGAACGCATCCGGGTTGCCTATGCCGCAGAAAGCAAATATATTTTTTGCGGTTAATTCTGCGATGCCGATTTTTTTGCCATCGGTGGTTCTTACGCCAACAGGAGAATGTATCGCTTTTGCAATTACCATATTCGGATTTATCTGCCGAAGTTTTTCTTTGAGATTTGCAAGTTCATTTTGAGGTATCTGGTCGCATCTGGTAATGACCACGGCATCGGCGCGTTTTAAGACATTTAGTGGCTCTCTGAGCAATCCTGCGGGCAAAATCCTGTTGAAGCCGAATGGGCAGGCGGCGTCGATTGTAACTATGTCCAAATCTCTATGCAGGCGTCTGTGCTGAAAGCCGTCATCCATAATAAGTACTTTTGCGGCGAATTTATTAATAGCTTCGCGGGCTGCTGCAACACGGTCGGGATTTATAATCACCTTTGCATCCGGGCAGTTTTTAGCAAGAACCTGTGGTTCGTCAACATAGTTTTTAGTTGTTTTGTATCCTCTTGTCAAAATAGCAATTCCGCAATTTTGCATTTTGTATTTTGAATTTTGTACTATCTGTTTGTACAGCCGGATTACCAGCGGGGTTTTGCCGGTGCCGCCTGTGGTAATGTTGCCGATGCTTATTACGACGGCATTTACGCGGGTAACTTTCAGCCATTCGTTGTCGTAGAGAAAGTTGCGCAGGCGGATAACAGCAGCATAAAATAAGGATATAAACCGAAGACCCAGGCGCAGTACCACCGCTGCCGGGCCGGCGGTTTTACCTGAAATCAATTTGCGGTAATTATCCTGATTCAATTGCAATTTCCTTATCTGGTTTCAGTTCTCGATTGTAAGGAATATAGATTACACTGGAATTACCATTTTCGCCACAAAAAAGCCCGATTAGTAAACAGATATAAAGATGACGATAAAATCAATTTTTTTATAAAAATAGCCGATTTATAGCGTTAGAAGCAGATTACAGTTAATAATAGCCGATTGTTTGTTGATGTCATTCCTGCGAAAGCAGGGGCAGGAATCAAGAAGTTTAAATTCAGAAGAACCAGTACTGTCGGTATGGGATCTTAAGCGATGGAGATATTCGGAGTATACGATTTTGATACCATATTTATTATTGCCTTTGCGATTTTCTTTTATAAGGCGGCAGAATATGAAAATGCTTCAAAAATTCTCTGGACTGGTCTGTCGATTATAGCGTCATTTCTTAACAGGATATTAGGCGGCGGATTGCTTACATTAATATCAGGCCAGGTGGTTTTATTTTTTGCAATAGCGGTCATAAGGTCGATATTCTCAAGAAAGGAATGAAAATCAACGGAGTTGCTGTAGAGAAACTTCTGACGGCTTATAAGAAACAGAAACGATAAAGATATATTGTTTAAAAAAAAGAGGTTATCTCAGTGGGGAACTATAAAATAATTTGACAAGGTTTAAGGCGGGGTTTACACTAATTTATATGATACGCAAAGTTGTTAAAAGACACGAATTAAGCGATAATACCGCCGGGAAAAAAGACCTGGAATACTGGCTGAGTAAAAGCCCTGAAGAAAGAATCTCTGCTGTTGAGATTTTAAGAAGACAACGATATGGAAGTTCAAAAAGACTTCAAAGAGTTGCTCGAGTTATTAAACG
>JAPLMV010000295.1 GCA_026386835.1 Planctomycetota bacterium
GAGAAGTACAGGGAGATTGCTCTTATTGGCCATTACGGTCAGAAACTGTTCCTGTGTCTGCTTATCGGGGAAATAGCTGGTTTTTTCAATAGGCATTTCAATGTAATTGATGCCGTTATTTCTGGTGTAGATAATTTCCTCGTTGTGCCAGTTTTTATCCCTGCGTTCCGATGCGGGGCGGATATTTACGATTGTAGCAACATGATAACTATAAAACAGGCGGGTATAATCCATTCCGCTGAGTTGGCCGCTCGTGTAAAAAACTCCCGGCTCGACTGTACGGAAATTATTGATATGAAAATGGTCGAATAAAAGCGACGCTGCCGCTACAATCAGCAGAATAATTATTACGACCCGCAGCGGTTGTTTTTTCTTAATCATTTTTTTTCTCTGCCGTTAAATTTTCTCTGTGATGTACTTTTCTGATTGAATATATTTTCTTATTGGTTGATTCGAAGTAAATCCTGCTTAACATTTCACCTATCAAGCCTGTGGAAATCAAAATCAGCCCGACCAGCAGGAGTACAGCAGCCAATCCCGCCAGCGGGGCGTGAGCGACAAAAATAGGCACGTGATACATAAATTTGTCGAAAAGTATGTAAGCGCTGAGCAGCATGGATACGAGGATACAGTAAAAAGCGGCCTTGCCGAAGAAGTGCAAAGGTTTTGTCAGGTAACCGAGCAAAAAACGCAGGGTTATAAAATCGAAAGCTACCCTGAAAGTCCTTGATATGCCGTAATTGCTTGAGCCTTTTGGGCGAACGATGTTTGCAATGGGTATCTCAATAATTTTAACACCGCTGCGTGAAAGCAGGGCAGGGATAAACCTGTGCATCTCGCCGTAAAGGTTTAATTCGTCGATAACCTCGCGTTTGTAGGCCTTGAAAGTTGTACCGAAATCGTGGATGTCAACGCCGCTTATTTTTGAGGCAACCCAGTTGGCTATCCTGCTGGGAATTTTTCTCATCACCAGATTATCTACTCTTCGTTTTCTCCAGCCGCTGACGACATCGTAGCCGGCGTTAATTTTTTCAAGAAAGTCTGGTATTTCCTCCGGGGCGTGCTGGAGGTCGCCGTCCATCGAGATTATTACCTGGCCTTTTGCGGCATCGAAACCGGCAGCCAGGGCAGGTGTCTGTCCGAAATTTTGCCGCAGTTCAACGACCTTGACTTTGCCGTCATCGAATGCGATTTCCTTGAGCAACTCGAGGGTATTATCGCTGCTGCCGTCATCGATAAAGACGAGTTCATAAGTTAAACCGGTCTTATCCATTGTTTTGAGCAGCCGTTCATAAAGTTCGTTGACGACGGCGGCTTCGTTATAAAGCGGCACAACCACAGAACAATGAACCTGCTTATAATTGACCATAATGCACCAGTTTTATTCCTGCCTCTTTGATATACTGTTTTGTCTTTTCACTGCAAAGCGTTTCAAGCTCAAGCTGCCGCTGCTGGATGAGTCTTGTCTTGTGCCTGTCCAACCCGTCGATAAAACCCGGATGTGTCATCACCTCCGCTATGTCGGCTGAATTATACAATGCGACGGCTCTGAAAAAAGTTGTGTCTATTTTACCAGTATGAGCCACGCCAAGCAACGCCTGGGTTTTGAACAGACTGGATTTTTGCATGCGGTTTATTTTTGCCATAATACGGATGAGTCTTGCCCTTTTTGCGCCGCCTTCACTGGGCAGCGGCCAGGGCATTTTGGAAAGCTCCTTTGGCTCGAAGGTCCATCGGACAGCAGGGATTTTAAAACGATGTGCCAATTCGCACACTATGGAAAATATGGTCGGAAAGCTGTGGATATGCTTATGGGAATCCAGATGTGTGGGCTTTAAGCCGCTGTTAATCACGGATTGTATCTGGGCGGCGAATTCGGCTCGTATGGCATTTCTGACACCGGGGCGGATTAAGGACAGAATCGCCAGCCGGGCAGGTGAGTTAATAAATTCTCCATCGCCATTAAGTACAGAGGCAGCGAAGCTGTCTTTTGTAATCGGTTGGCCGACAGTAAGATTAAGATGAACACCAATGCCGAGGTTTGGAAGCTGTTTAGCCATTTTAACGGCATCGCCAGCATCCGGCATATTAGCCATAATTGTTGCGCTGGTCAGGACACCTTCGGTATGGGCCTTGACAATGGCCCTGTTTACTCCATCGCAAAGACCAAAGTCGTCTGCGTTTATGATAAGCCGTTTATCCATTCAGGGTGAGTTTAAATCGCTTTGCCGCCGGGGTCAATCAGATTTTAGACAAGATTACACCTATAAAGAGCGAAGAGTCAATAAATATTCTCCATAAACCCAAAACAAATTTTTATCTGAGGGCATCCATTCTCAGCAGCAGGACATTGTTCTGCCGCCCAATATCTCCTTGAACAGCCGTCTTTTTTTTCGCCTTGATAAGGTGCTGGACAACGTTCAGCGGACATCGTTTGTCTGACTTATTTCGATGGCAATCATCTTTAAAAAACGTCGCCACACACCTATTTGGGACTTGCGATTATCGCAGTCCATACAGACCATTGAGGCGGAGCAAAACGGTCACGCTCATTCAGGATTAGGGGACTGGCCCTAAGGCCGTCCATAGTAATCCACGGAACTGCGACCGTGTAAATATCGTATATTGCCTCGACGTCATGATAATGTTGTCCATTTTCCTCTCGCAGGCGAAACGGCTGAGCTTTTTGACACAGGCATAACCATATTCTCTCTGAACCTGCTGTTTTGTTTCCACATGCCCCACATCACCGTAAGCATCTTCCTTGCTACGGTATGGCGGGCATTAGAGGGCATTATACCTTCATGGAGCATCCTTTCGTAATAACAACTAAACACGTTTTTATTCTGATTGATGGCGCTTAACGCTGCGCCAAGTACTACATATTTCAAGACCTTGTTAACATGCCAGGCAAGCTGGAGAAAGGCAGGTTTGGGTTTGCCCTTCTTGTCAGTACCGCTGGCAGACCTTTCCAGTCCTACGCCGCAATACTTCCAGAGCTTATTTTTTTTCCTGAACCGCCAGGGGGTGTCCAAAGAAGCAAACAGTGTTATCGCTCTTATTGTGCCGATTCCAGGCAACTCGGACCATAACTTTATGATGTCGTGCTGCCTGCTTAAAATTGCAAGCTGCCGCATAGATATTTTAACCTGTTTGACTATGGAATCGTAATTTAGCCAGAGCATATTAAGCTGTGCGGCAAGTGCGCTGTTATGAATCTCTGAAAGCCAAAGTTTGCGTTTGGATGGTTCGCGTATGACTGCACGGGGGATGGAAATACCGTTCATACGGCAGCGGGCGCGTATTTTGTTTATCATTCTTACGGCGTCTCGGACGCGGTCGTAATAGAGGCAGACCCATTCCTTGAGAGTTATACGATTCATGTCGTCGTTGTGATAAACGGCACGCAAAAATCCACCCCTCAGCAGAGAGGCCAGCTTGCCTGCGTCAATCCTGTCGTCGGCGTCGCCGTCCGAAGAAATGAGCTTATTACGACGCGGGTCGCAGATGATCATCTCGTCGACGGCATTATTTAGGTTGCGGTAAAGCCAGCCGGCCATTGGACCTTCTTCCATAGTAAGGCGCTTTTCGCCGTCTATGGATGAAAGCACGTTCCTGATGGCCGGTATCGTAGTTGGTACACTGTAACGGCTCACTATGCTGCCTTTGTGCTCTATTGCCAGTTCTGTACTATTGCTATGCACGTCAGCTCCGATATAATAAGTTTTCATTGAAGGCTCCTTTCGTATAAGGGTTAATAGAACATACAAATTATACTTAAGGATGCCTTCTCTTTATATATTCAGGATTGACAAGAATTTTTGACGCTGATTTCGCTGAAAATCTCGCTGATTAACGCAGAAAGATTTTGCCACAGATTTCACAGATTTCACTGAGTTACAAGAAGATTGCTCAGCAAGTTGTTTTGGGAAAACAACCTTTGCGGTCAAAGCATCGGCCTTACTCGAAATAAATTTCTGTGTCGGCCGTTTGGCTTTGTCCACAGGCTTTTAAAAAAGCCTTGCTGAGCCAGAAG
>JAPLMV010000284.1 GCA_026386835.1 Planctomycetota bacterium
GGGCCTTTTGAAATTAATCGGGGATATGAACAACCAATCATATATCAAGGCACGAGCCAACGAGCTGGACAAAGTGCATCAGTTTTTTGCCGGTGCGGTTGTCTCGCCTTTCAAATACACCCAGGCATCCCAGATGCAGCAGTATTACAAGATGGAAAAAAAGATTACCAGCGGCGCAAAGTTTTTTATTACGCAGGTCGGCTGGGACTGGAAAAAATCGCAAGAGCTTTTCAGGTATATCAAAGAAAACAACCTGAACATCCCAATTATCGGCAACGTTTATCTTTTAAGCACTATCACCGGGGTGCCCAGACTGATGCACGACCTGAAGCTGCCCGGCTGTTTTGTCAGCGAGGAGCTTTTTGCAAAAGTTCATTGCGAAAGCGTTTCCGACCATATCGAACGGGCGTCGCAGCAGGTGGCTATGTATAAGGCGATGGGGGCTGCGGGCGTCGATATAGGCGGGGTGCACGATTTCGAGATGTTCCTGAGGATACTGAAACGGGCAGCCCAAATCGGCGCCGACTGGGAACAGTTCAAGGACAATCTCTGCTGGCCTGTAAAAAATGGATTTTATTTGTATGATGCTGCCGGCAATAGAAAAACACTATCAAAGCCCCAAAAGAAATTCAAGCAGAGATTTTTCAACTTATTCCATCGTGCTCTGCTGAATCCTGATTACAGAGGCTTTCGCGCGTTCAAGACCACAATGGCAGTACTTGGCGTAAAGAAAGAATCGGGCGGGTTTTATAAATTTTTCAACGCCTCGGAAAAGGCAATGAAATATCTGATGTTTGACTGCGAAGAATGCGGCGATTGCTACTTGCCTGAAAACTTCGGTTGGTGTACACTTGGCGGCTGTGAAAAGGGAATGGATAATGTCCCCTGCGGAGATGCCACTGTGGATGGCTACTGCGGAAACAATCTCGAACGTGTTTGTATAGGAGAACTTATATACCAGGCCGCTGCATCGGAAAAAGGCGGCATTGAGAAACTCAGGGCAATGATAAACAAGCCCAGAAATCATGCGTTGGAGCATACATCATCAATTTTGAACTATTTGTTTGGAAAGGATCACACAATGAAAAACCCGTTGATTACCATTGGCGAATCTATTCACGCCTCGATACCTAAAACCGGCGCAATAATGAAACAATTGGCCGACCTTGGCGCCGGCGCTTACAGCAAGTCTTCCGGGCCGTTAAATTACATCAAAGCACTGATTGAGTCTCAGGCAGCTGATGGTGCGGATTATATAGCGGTTAACCTCGATTCGTTCGGCGAAAGCAATCCGCAGACAAGCGTCGATATGATGGTCGAGTATGTCAAAATGGTACGCAGCTGGGGCAAGGGTGTGCCGATTTGTATCGACAGCAGCAACGACAACGTTTTGATTGCCGGCCTGAAAGAATGGTATAACACGGCTGAGCCGGTAAAACAGCCGCTCATAAATTCCGTCAAGGTCTACACGATGGATAAGATGTTGCCATTGAAGAAGCATTACGACTATGCGTTCATCGGGCTTTTGATGAGCGAGGAAAAATCGACAGGGCCGGGCGGTTCGCACTCAGTAGACGAGTTGTTTGCAATTGCAAAGCTGATTTTCGACGAGGCGATAAAGTACGGCTTTAAGCCGGAAGAAATATTCTTTGATTCGACGGTATTTCCGCTGGCGATAGATATGCCAATGGAGCCTGGTGTGCCGGGCTATACATACCGCGCGTTCCAGACAATAAAAAAAATCAGGAGCGACGCGAAGATGAAAAAAGTGCATTTTTCTCTTGGCGTGAGCAACAGCGCCCGCGACCTGCCTGGCCGAAGAATCGGCATTTGCAGGGCTTATGTGGCAAAGGCGATGGAGTACGGCCTGGATGCCGGCATTGTCAATTCGGCGCACCATTTCGGCACAGTCGAGCCGGATGCGGATTTGTTGAAGCTGGTTGACGCCTTTGCGAAGATGGACGGGTCGTCTGAAAAAATGAATGAAGCGATGATGCTTATGGGCAAATTCTGTCAGGAATGCAGAACGCCGGCAAAATGATTAAAAGAATTAAATGTTCAATTAAATGCTCAAAAGCCCTTGACATTGCTGAATAGTATAGATAGGTTGTCCGGTAGTGGGACACCGATGCAGGGGACACCTTTTCTTGTACCATTTAGTGAAAAGGAGCATGCAATGGGAAAAAAGAAAAAGGCCGCAAGGGGTAAAAAACAAGCGAAAGGTCTGTGGTCAAAAAGCGATATCAATCTGCTCAAAAGACTTTTTGCTGCAACCCCAACTGCCAAAATAGCTGCAAAGCTTGGACGCAAAACC
>JAPLMV010000091.1 GCA_026386835.1 Planctomycetota bacterium
GTAAAGCTTTTGCAGTTCTTTTAAGGTGTGATGTGTTTTAACGTTCATAATAGCCTCCATGTTAAAATATTATCAAATGACTACCATGAATTATATCGGCTATTTGCCTATAAGCGCATTAATTAAATACAATTGGTATTACGCAATTCTTCCAACTCAAAACTAAGAACTCAAAACTCTTTTGACGTGCACCCTAAATCGAGAAACCACCAGATACAAATTGACCTGCAGGGCATCTTTGGTATAATTATTCCCTAAAGTAGCATGGGACCTGAAAATGAAAAAAAACTTTGTAAGAGCGGTTTTCCCCGGTTCGTTTGACCCTATTACTAACGGCCATCTCGACGTTGTCAGCCGCGGAGTAAAACTCTTTGACGAGCTTATTATTGCGGTCGGCAGAAGCCCCATTAAAGAGCCTCTGTTTACGCCGCAGGAACGCGTGGATATTATTGCTGAGCTTATTAAGGATATGCCGCGGGTTTCCGTTGAAAGCTTTGAAGGCCTGACAGTGAAATATGTAAAGCAGCGAAAGGCCGATGTAATCCTTCGCGGCCTGAGAAGTCTAACCGATGTCCAGTATGAATTCCAGCTTGCCATGACAAACCGCTCTGTTGCTGGCGTTGAAACAGTTTTTATTATGACAAGTGAGCAGTATGGGTTTACAAGCTCAACGTTGATTCGTGAGGTGGCATCTCTGGGCGGCGACATATCGAGGCTTGTCCCGAAAATTGTCTACGCCCGCATCCAGCAGAAGCTGAAGAAGTAGGGAGTTCGTAGTTCATAGAAAGAGAAAGTAGAAAAGTTCTTGGTTTACAGTTAATTCAAGTATGTTTACTGTTACCGTTGAAACTAACTTTACCGCTTCGCACCAGTTGACCTTTCCCGACGGCTCGAAGGAGCCAATTCACAGGCATAACTGGCTGGTCATCGCTGATGTCAGCAGATACACACTCGAAAAAATGGAACTTGTCATTGACTTTCATCGGTTAAAGTCATTGCTCGATGGTATTGTTGCCGAACTTGTCGATACGGCGATGGAAAAAAATGATTATTTTCGACAAAATGGTTCGTCGGCTGAAATGCTGGCAAGATATATATATGAAAAACTCCAGCCGCAACTGCCTGTGGAGGTCAGGCTTGAGGCGGTCAAAGTGGCTGAACAGCCGGGATGCTGGGCAAAATTTACCAAATAAACAAACAATTGCACTCCAGCACAGGGCTGAATTTGACGATACTTTTGGGGTTGTCGAGTTAAACATTATACGCTGCCTTCCAAAATTTTGATATAATGCCTGTAGTGAGGTAATGATATGCAGTGTCAGATTTGTAACAGCAATGAAGCGACTATTCACTTGACGGAAATCTCCGACGGCGTGCGGTCTGAGATGCACCTTTGTGAATCCTGCGCCGCCGAACAGGGAATAGCAATAAAAAGTCAGATACCGCTCAATGAACTGCTCAGCAACCTGCTTGCCGTTCAGCCCGGCGATGATGAGATGCTCGACCCTTCGAAGAAGGAAACCGTTTGTCCGCATTGCGGTTTCACGCTCGACCAGTTCCGTAAAGAGGCGGTTCTCGGCTGTCCAAAGGACTACGAAGTCTTCGAGAAGTCGCTTTTGCCGCTCATCGAAAAAGCTCATGACGGCCACACATCACACTGCGGCAAGATACCGACAAAAGTGCCAACCGACACTAAAAGGCAAATAGAAATTACCGGCCTGCGCCAGCAGCTCGACGCTGCCGTTTTGGCTGAGCAATACGAACGCGCAGCAGAACTGAGAGACAAAATAGAGAATTTGAAAAAATAGCGGATAGCGGATAGGGTATAGCGTATACATTATGAAACTAACAGACATCAGCAGCAATATCAACGAATGGTTCAATGGCACAGGCCCATTGGCTGATATAGTTATATCCTCACGCATACGTCTTGCAAGGAACCTGGCCGGCTATAAATTTCTGAGCCGCTGTTCGAACGCCGAAAAAACTGAGATACTCGGAAAATTAAAAGACACGTTGATGATGATGAGCCTCGGTGACCGCGTTTTTTACATCAGTATCGACAAGGCCCCGCCACTCGACAGGAACTGCCTTGTCGAAAGACACCTTATCAGCCGCCATCACGCCTTCGGCAAAGGTCCCAGGGGTGCTGTTATCGCAGAACGTGAATCCTTTACAGCCATGATTAATGAAGAAGACCATCTGCGTCTTCAGGTCCTAAGGGGCGGCCTGCAATTATCCGCATGTGCCGAGCACATAAACCGAATCGACGATATGCTCGAGGAAAAAGTCGATTATGCCTTCAGCCCAAGATATGGTTATCTCACTGCCTGTCCAACTAATGTCGGCACAGGCATAAGAGTTTCGGTAATGCTCCATCTGCCCGCGCTTAAAATGACTAATCAGACAGAGAAATTTTTTAATGCTGCAAGAGCCATGAATCTGGCCGTGCGAGGACTGTTCGGCGAGGGAACCGATGCGGCAGGGGATTTCTATCAGCTCTCAAATCAGGTGACTCTCGGTATTTGCGAGGCAGAAATTATTCAACAGCTTGAAAAAACTATCATCCCTGAAATAGTCGAATATGAAAACCAGGCACGCCGCCACCTTCTCGCAAAGAATACAGATATTCTCGACGACAAAGTTTCACGTGCCATGGCATTGTTGAAAAATGCCCACCTGATAAGTTCGCAGGAGGCGCTGTTTTTGCTCAGTCATCTGAGGCTCGGTGTCAATATGCACGACAGAATGGGTGCTTCGACACCTGCAATAGAACAATTGTGCAAACTTACCGACACCGCAAACAAAACAGGATGTCTTTCCATCAGTACCATCAATCGCCTCTTTATGCTCACGCTGCCGGCGCATCTCCAGATAAATTACGGAAAAGAGCTTGACCCCACGCATCGCGATGCCCTTCGCGCACAAATCATCCGCCAGACATTAAACCAGGAAAGTTCATAACCTGGTAGCCCTGCCAAAATGGCACTATTGGTCGGTGTTTTCAAATATGCAACCCCGGCTATAATAACTTAACTCCTTACCAAAAAAGAACTTAAGTTTTACAACGAAGCGATTGCCGGCAACTGGCACGGGGTTTGCACATTACGACTTTTGGATACTTTACATGCTGACAAAAGTATAAAAACGAAAGGAAATTACTTATGGCAACTAATAAGATTATTGGAATAGATTTAGGAACGACAAACTCAGTGGTTTCGGTGATGGAAGGTTCATCCCCGAAGGTGCTGATTAACTCTTCCGGCTCCCGACTGACTCCTTCGGTTGTCGGCTTTACCGATAAGGGCGAACGGCTTGTCGGACAGATAGCAAAACACCAGCAGGTCACCAATCCTGAAAACACGGTGTTCTCAATAAAGCGTTTTATGGGAAGACGCCATAATGAAGTCGCATCAGAGGAAAAAATTGTCCCCTATAAAATTACAGGCGGCTCCGAAGAGCTCGTCAAGGTCAATATCCGCGGCAAGGAATTCACTCCGCCTGAAATCTCGGCCATGATTCTGCAGGATTTAAAAAAAACCGCTGAAGATTACCTCGGTGAAAAGGTCACAAGCGCCGTTATAACCGTCCCCGCATACTTTAACGATGCACAGCGACAGGCTACCAAAGACGCCGGCACAATCGCAGGCCTTAAGGTTGAGAGAATAATCAATGAGCCCACCGCGGCGGCACTTGCTTACGGCGTTGAAAAGAAACGAAACGAAAAGGTAGCCATCTTCGATTTCGGCGGCGGAACTTTTGATATATCCGTCCTCGATATCGGCGACAACGTCTTTGAGGTTCTAAGCACCAACGGCGATACGCACTTAGGCGGCGATGACCTCGATGCGGTACTGATTAATCACCTCGCTGACGAGTTCAAAAAGAAAGAGGGCATCGACCTTCGCAAAGACCCGATGGCGCATCAGCGGCTCAAGGAAGCTGCGGAAAAGGCAAAATGCGAACTTAGCACACAGGTTGAAACCACTGTCAACCTGCCGTTCATAACGGCTGACGCTTCGGGACCAAAACACCTGCAGCTTAACATCACCAGAAGCAAATTCGAAGCGCTTTGCGAACCTGTTTTCGATCGCCTCAAAAACCCCTGCCACAGGGCTATGGAAGATGCAAAGCTTGACCCCAAAGACATCGCAGAGGTTCTGCTTGTCGGCGGCTCTACAAGGATTCCTATCGTCCAGCAGATTGTAAAAGACATATTCAAAAAAGAACCGAACAAAAGTCTTAACCCCGATGAAGTCGTTGCCATCGGCGCCGCAGTTCAGGGAGCCGTCCTCGCAGGCGATGCCGGCGTCAAAGACATTTTGCTGCTCGACGTAACGCCGCTGTCACTTGGTATTGAGACACTGGGCGGGGTTATGACAAAGCTCATCGACCGTAACACCACAATTCCTACCAGTAAAAAGGAAGTTTTCTCGACAGCCTCCGATGGCCAGACAACAGTTGACATTCACATCATGCAGGGAGAAAGGGAATTTGCAGCCGACAACCGCACGCTCGGAAGATTCCAGTTGTCGGGCCTTCCGCCTGCACCTCGCGGAGTCCCCCAGATTGAGGTTGCATTTGATATTGATGCCAACGGCATTTTGAACGTCTTGGCAAAAGACCTCGGCACAGGCAAGCTGCAGTCCATCGTCATTAAATCCAGTTCAGGCCTCAATGACGAGGAGGTTAAGAAAATGACAAAGGATGCGGAAGCACATGCCGCTGAGGATAAAAAGAAACGCGAGGTTGTTGACCTCAAGAATAATGCAGACCAGCTTGTCTACTCAACCGAAAAAATGCTCAAAGAGCACGGCGACAAAGTCCCTGCCCAAACCCGCAGCAATATCGAAAATGCGATGAACGGCCTCAAGGAAGCCGTCAAGGGCGACAGCGCCGATGCGATAAAAAAGGCTATGGATAATCTCGGCTCTGCCAGCCAGGAACTTGGCAAGACACTTTACGAAGAAGCCGCCAAAAAGCGAGGCCCATCAGCACAGACCGACGACCAGCAGAAACCAGCCGAGGAAGGCGATGTTCACAGAAAAGCAGCTGGCGACGATGTAATCGATGCTGAGTTTGAGGCAAAAGATAAGTAAAAATAGCGATTAGCGTTTAGTGTATAGTGGACAGAACAACTGTGGATTTCGTACTTGTCCGCCGCAGGTGGATTGCTGATTTGGCGATGAAAGAAGAAATATTTATTACGCTCATTGGGTTCACCGTTGTTACGATAGCATCTATATTAATCTATCTTGTTCTTAAATTAGTTCATATTAATCGTTGTATTATTTCGTTTCCGTTAGCTTCTTTGATTTGTTACTGTATCTTTTGTATGTGGGCACGAGAATGGGTACATAAAAAGCTCGTCGCAGTCTGCCCGCCGCAGCCGAGCAGGACGCAGCCAAAAACCTACAACCATTACATCTTGCCCATTTTAATGGGCTTAACTCAAGTATGCTTTTTTTAACGACCGTGTCAAAAAGCTGACTTTTTTTGTAAAAAAGTGCAAAAAAGTGTTCATTTTTTGTAAAAAAGTGTTAAAAAATGCTCAATTCGCGCCAGTTTTTGTCACTTTTTGAAATCATCCTAACCCCTTTACAGCAAAGGACTAAACGCAATTTAATTCCAAAATCTTGCCCATCTTACCAAATCTCAACTTACGCAATACTCAATACGCACAACGCAATACAAATATCAGCAGAAGGCTGTCTGCAATTTTTACCCCCAAGGGATTAATTTTTACACTTCCTTAAACCTTGGGGTTCCATGGCTGCCATTATTAAACGAACTTTTACTTGACATGGGGCGTAAATAATCGTATAATACTGACCAGTCAGTATTGACAACGTGTTATAAAATATAGTGTTATGTTAAAACCAGACAAAAGACAACATATTATGCTGGCGGCTGAAAAACTTTTCACAACCCGCAGATTTCACGAAATAAAGCTCGAAGATATTGCCCATAAAGCCAAGGTTGGCAAAGGCACGATTTACCTTTATTTCGAGAACAAGGACGACCTATTTTTCCAGACCGCCACAAGCGGCTTTGAGGAATTGTGCCAACTCCTGCAAAACGCCCCTCAGGCAGTAAATTTTAGAGAAGAACTCCTAACGGCATGTACGCAGATAACCGACTTCTTTGAGAAGAGACACCAATTGTTCAGAATGATGAACGATGAAAATTTTCGGTTGTGTTTTGCCAGAGGCAGCAATCGCGAACGCTGGTTGAAAAAACACCGGCTTCTCCTGATTGCCGTAACAGTCATAATAAAAAGGGGCGTAGAGGAAGGCCATATCCGTGATGATATTGAGCCGGAAGTTCTGGCTGCGTTTCTGCTCGGAATGTTGAGAACCAGGTCGATGGACCTCGCAGAGACAGCAGAAAATATGTGCAGCCATGCAATTATCATCGATTTGTTCTGCAACGGTGCATTCAGCAACAATAAAAAGGAAGTATTGATGTGAAGTTGAAATAAAAAAGCAGTTTTCAGCGTCTTTGCTTATTTGGGAATCATACGTGCTTTATGTATAAAACATATAATAATAGGAAGGGGTTATGAAAAAGTTTGTAATTATTTTAGTAATTGTGCTGTTAGTTGCTGCTGGGATATATCTGGCCCTGAGAGGAAAGGCAAAGCCTGCCGACACTGCCAGCCAGACCACTGTTGCAAAGATTGAGCAGGGGTCGATTCGGCGAACCGTTAAACCAACCGGCAGGGTAGTCTCTAATCTGGATGTTGATATCAAATGCAAGGCCAGCGGCGAAGTGACTAAATTGCCGTTCGACATCAGTGATGCCGCGAAAAAAGACGAGCTGCTGCTCGAGCTTGACCCCAATGACCAGAACCGGGTTCTTACCAAGGCAGAGGTTTCGTTTTCAGCTTCGCAGGCACAACTTGAAATCGCCCGCAAAAACCTCGAAATCGCACAACGGACCTTGACTACAGACAAGCAAAAGGCCGAATCCGACCTCCAGTCGGTGCAGGTGCAGGCCAAAGATACACTTGCCAAGGCGGAAAGGGTACGCCAGTTGCTTGAAAAGAAACTTAGCAGCCAGGAAGAGTACGATACTGCCCTGACGGCAGCAATTCAGACCGATTCGGCCCTGAAAAATGCACAGGTCAGGATTGAAGAGCTTAAGACGCAGGAGCTTGCCATTGAACTCAAGCGTCAGGATGTAATTTTGGCCCAGTCACAGGTTGATATGGATAAAGTAGATTTGGACGTGGCTAAAGACCGCCTCAGGGACACAAGGGTCATGGCGCCGATGGACGGCGTTGTTACCGCCCGCAATGTTCAGACAGGTCAGATTATTTCTTCCGGCATCAGCAACGTAGGCGGCGGCACAACAGTGCTGACTCTTTCAGACCTTTCACATATTTTTGTTCTTGCCTCTATTGATGAAGCTGACATAGGCGATGTTCAGGTCGGCCAAACTGCAAAGATAACTGCCGATGCTTATCAGGGGAAAAAATTTGGTGGAAAAGTTGTGCGGATAGCTGCCAAGGGAGTTAATGTCTCGAATGTTGTAACATTTGAGGTAAAACTTGAAGTACTCGGAGAAGAACGAAATCTGCTCAAGCCGGAAATGACGGCAAATGTAGAAATAATTACGGCTCAAAAAGATAATGTACTTTATGCACCTGTAGGTGCTGTTTTGAGGCAGGACGGCAAATATATTGTTAATGTAACTGAATCGGACGGCTCGACACAGAGCAGGCCGGTTGAAATAGGCATCAGCGACGGCCTTAATAAAACCGAGATAATCAGTGGATTAAAAGCAGGTGAAAGTGTCGTTGTTTATAAAAGTGATGCACAAAGCCGCTGGAATGCAGGCCAACAGGCCCATCCGCCGGCAGGCGGGATGATGTTCGGCGGACCGAGAAGGTAATGTTCGGTCGGCACAGAAGGAACAGATTATGATTATTGAGGCAATATCACTTGTTAAGATTTACGATGTCGGCGGTACCATAGTACGTGCACTGGACGGTGTAAGTCTCAACATCGAACAGGGAGAAATGGTCGCCATAACCGGTTCATCCGGCAGCGGCAAGAGTACCCTGATGCACATTATGGGCTGCTTAGACCGCCCGGACAGCGGCAGGTATATGATAGCAGGCGAAGATGTCTCACAATTAGACAAAGACAAACTGGCAGAAATACGCAACCGCCGAATAGGTTTTGTTTTCCAAACGTTTAACCTGCTGCCTCGTATGACCGCACTTGAAAATGTGGAATTGCCGCTGCTGTACGCCGGTCTTTCCGGCGCAAAAGATAGAGCTGCCAAGGCCCTTGCGATGGTGGAATTGTCCGACCGGGTACATCACGAACCAAACCAGCTTTCAGGCGGTCAGCGGCAGCGTGTAGCGATTGCACGAGCGCTCATAAACGACCCTGCGATTATTCTTGCCGATGAGCCGACCGGAAATTTAGACAGCAAAACCGGCGAGGAAATTATACAACTGTTCCACGGACTCAACGACGCTGGAAGAACGATAATCGTTGTTACACACGAGCCGGACATCGCTGCAAAATGCGGCAGGCAGATACACCTTCGCGATGGACGAATAGATAATAATTAAGGATAAAGATGTTATTTTGGACGATTGTAAAACTTTGTATAAAAAGCCTCCTGGCCAATAAACTGCGTTCGATTCTGGCGATGCTCGGAATTATCATCGGTGTAGGAGCGGTGATTTCGATGCTCGCAATCGGCGCAGGTGCAAAAAAACAGATTATGGACCGCATTTCCTCTATGGGGACAAATCTGCTGATTATTCGTCCTGGCCAGAGTGGTTCACACGGTGTCACTTCCGGTTCCTATCAAAACCTTAAGTTGACCGATGCACAGGCGGTCTTAAAAGAGGCCGCAGGGATACGCAGACTTGCTCCGGTGGTCAGCAGTTCCTATCAGCTCAAATACCTCAGCAAGAATACCCGCTGCAATGTAATCGGCACGTCAGTCACCTATTTGCCGATACGTGATTTTAGTGTTGAACGCGGCAGAACATTTACCGAATCGGAGGTCGAAGGCATGGCCAGGGTGGCAATCTTAGGCCCTGTAACCGTCACGAATCTGTTCGAAAAAAATGACCCGATTGGTGAAACTATAAAGATTAAGGGAATCAACTTCACGGTGGTGGGAGTCTTAAAATCAAAAGGCGACCAGGGCTGGTCCAACCCGGATGACCAGGCTATTATTCCTTACACGACAGCGATGAAACAACTCCTGGGTGTGGATTATTTCCGTGAAATAGATACTCAGGCGCAAGACGGCAGTGATTTGACTAAAGTCCAGGAGGAAATAAGGCAGGTACTCCGCAAATACCACCGCATTGAACTTTCAGCACCGGATGATTTCGAAATCCGTAACCAGGCTGACATCATCCAAACCGTAAGTCAGGTCAGCCAGACTTTTACAATGCTTTTGGGCAGTATCGCCAGCATCTCCTTACTGGTCGGCGGAATCGGCATTATGAATATTATGCTTGTGACAGTTACGGAAAGAACGCGTGAAATAGGAATAAGAAAGGCCATAGGCGCTAAGGAACGCAATATCCTTCTTCAATTCCTTATCGAATCTATAATAATCAGCGGCCTCGGCGGGCTTATCGGTGCAGGTGCCGGCATTGCTGCTGCAAAGGCCATTGCAACTTTCTCTGCGTTCACCACAGAGATACAGGTGCAGAGTGTTATTATAGCCATCACATTTTCCGGAATGGTAGGGATATTTTTCGGCTGGTATCCTGCCCGCCGGGCAGCAAGTCTTGACCCGGTGGAGGCTTTAAGGTATGAATAACAATATGAAAAGGAAACAAATGCTTATTAAGCCATTAACGTTAAAACAAATTGTCTTGTTTTTAATATGTTCCTGCGGCTGTCTATTCTGCTCGTGCGCAAAAATGGATGTAACAAGCTCTGATGACTACATCGGCCTG
>JAPLMV010000035.1 GCA_026386835.1 Planctomycetota bacterium
AATTCACAGAAAAACGGCTTAATTTCCTCCATAACCTCCGGTGCTGTTTTTGTTGTCGCATTGTTGTCGAAATATATGGTATTCATTCCTTATCCTTTGCCTCCTCAACAATAAGCTCGCTGGAAACAAATTCCCGCAGCCTGGCCTCGACGACATCCTTCATGGTAACTCCTGCCATTTTGCACTGAGCACACATGCCTCTTAATGCAACAATGACCTTATTGCCATCAACGTCAATCAACTCAATATCGCCGCCGTCTGCCCTCAGTGCAGGCCGGATTTGCTCATTTATCGTCTGCTGAATCAACTGGATTCTCTGAATGTTGGTCAGCTTCCCGGCTTTTCGCGGCGATGCTGCGGCTTTTGCCTTCGACCCCTGTAGTCTTTGTATTATCTTCTCGATTTCGCCTTTGCACCCGCCGCACCCCCCGCCGGCCTTGCAGTAATTTGTCACTTCCTCAACGCTGGTCAGGTTATTTTCCTTTATCACCCTTTCAATCTCCTCTTCAGTCACACCGAAACAGTTGCACACCACCTTGCCCTTAAGCTCGTGCTTCACTTTGCTGCCCGTGCGGTAATTTTCAATCGCCGCCTCGAGCGCCTCCCTGCCCATAACCGAGCAGTGCATCTTCTGTTCAGGAAGTCCGCCAAGGTAATCGGCAATATCCTTGTTCGTTACCTTTGCCGCCTCCTCAATGGTCATCCCCTTTATAATCTCCGTAAGCACCGACGAGCTTGCTATCGCACTTGCGCAACCGAACGTTTTGAACCTCGCTTCCTTTATCCTGCCGTTCTGGTCGAGCTTGAACGTCAGCTTCAGTGCGTCCACGCAGGCAAGAGACCCGACCTCGCCTGTCCCATCGGGATTTTCAATCTCACCCACATTACGCGGATTGAAAAAATGGTCCCTTACTTTATCCGTATACTCCCACATAATTTAATACCTCTACCTGATTACCTTGAAGGCAAAACTGCAAGCATCCTGTCAATCGACCTTTTCGCTTTTATTCTTATATCTTCCGGAACCGTAATTTTATACTGCATATCCTCCAGCGACGCTATTACCTTGTCGAGGGTGATTTTTTTCATATTCGGACAAACCGCCCTGCCGCTTGCCGCAATAAATTCGGCATTGGGGTTCCGCTTTTTCAATGCGTGAATTATCCCGACCTCCGTGCCAACTATAAACCGCTTTGCTGAACTACCCTTTACAAACTTCAGCATTTGGCCGGTACTAAGTATCTGCTCGGCAAGTCCCTTTACCGCCTCCGTACATTCAGGATGTACCATAACAATCGCATCAGGGTATTTTGCCTTCGCTTCCTTTATATCGTCCTCGGTGATTACCACGTGCGTCGGACAATAGCCGGGCCAGAGCACAAACCCAACATGACGCGCCGCCTTCATTTTTTCTGCAACATATTGACCCAGGTGCTGGTCGGGAACAAATATAACCTGTTGAGTATCAGGCAGAGAATCAACCACTTCAACGGCATTTGAACTCGTGCAGCAATAATCGCTTTCTGCCTTTACCTGGGCCGAACTGTTTACGTAGCACACCACCGCTGCCTCACGATAAACATTTTTAAGTTCACTTAACTGCTCTGCGGTTATCATATCCGCCATCGGACAGCCGGCAAACTTGTCCGGCAAAAGCACCGTCTTTTGAGGCGAAATAATCGCCGCCGTCTCTGCCATAAATTCCACGCCGCAAAAAACTATCACATCGGCGCCTGTCTTGGCCGCCTCAATACTCAACCCAAGTGAATCGCCGCAGAAATCCGCTATATCCTGTATCTCTGCAGGCTGATAATTATGTGCCAGTATCACCGCGTTACGCTGCTTTTTCAGCTTCTGAATTTTCTCAACTAATCGCTGGTCCAAAACCATTTCTCCATTCTGTTTTCTTATCTACGAACTACAAACTATGAACTACGAACTTTCTTTGTCTTTTTCGCCTTATGCTCCCTGTAAACAAGGTCAGGATGAGGCGTTGAAATGGTAACACCCGCCGGCACCGATTCCTTTATCCACACGTTTCCGCCAATAACAACGCCTTTGCCTATCGTTATATCGCCCAGAATTGTTGCGTCCGGGTAAATGACGACATTATCCTCAATTGTCGGGTGTCGTTTGATACCTCTTAAAGCCTGTCCCTTTGCCGGCGCAAGTGCTCCCAGCGTCACGCTCTGGTAAATCTGGACGTTATCGCCTATGACCGTCGTTTCGCCTATCACAACACCCGTGCCGTGGTCTATAAAAAAGTTTTTCCCTATCGTGGCGCCGGGGTTAATATCTATGCCCGTCCTTGCGTGCGCGTATTCGGTCATTATTCTCGGTATCAACGGCACCTCCCTGACATACAGTTCATGAGCAATACGGTAAATCGCTATTGCCGTAATACACGGATAGCTTATCACTATTTCTTCATACGATTGCGCCGCAGGGTCGCCCCTAAAAGCCGCCTTTACATCGCCCTTGAGCATCTCGCGGATTTGAGGCAATTGACTCATCAGATACCTTGTTACATTCTCGGCCAGTAACCTGCAGTCGCCGCTCTCGCAATTTTCCAGCCGGCAGCGGTATTTATACGCCTTTTCTATTTGTTCGGATAACTCCGTATAAACCTGGCACAAAATATCCCCAACAATAAACCGGATGTTAGACTTCGTAACGGTCCTTTTGCCCGTATAGCCGGGAAAAAGAAGCTCCGTAAGCAGTTCGAGAATCTCTATGATTTTGCCTCGCACGGGCAGATTGGCGGTATCGATAAAGTTTATCCCCGAATCGCCCTGATAAGTCCTGCTGATTTGCTCAACCAGACTCTCTATTTTTTCACTGGTCAATTTACTCTTCGCCATTGTTAGTTCCTCATATAAATATAAAATTACTGCACAAACATCTCCGTGGATATATATCGCTCGCCGGTATCTGGCAAAATCACCACGATTGTCCTGCCCTCGTTTTCAGGCCTCTTCGATAGCTCGATAGCCGCCTGCATCGCCGCACCTGAGCTTATCCCTGCCAGTATACCTTCTTTGCATGCCAGTTGTCCTGATATTCCAATGGCATCCTCGTTGGAAACAAGAATAATCTCATCTATAATACCTCTATTCAGCACGTCAGGCACAAAACCTGCGCCGATACCCTGAATTTTATGCCTGCCCGCTTTACCGCCCGAAAGCACCGGCGAATCCTTCGGCTCAACCGCCACCACCCTCAAATTCGAATTCTTCCCTTTCAAAACTTCGCCGCAGCCGGTAATCGTCCCGCCTGTGCCTACACCACAGACTAAGATATCTATATTGCCGTCGCAGTCGTCCCAAATCTCAAGTGCAGTCGTTTCCCTGTGAGTCTGCGGGTTTGCCGGATTTTTGAACTGCTGCGGCATAAAGGCGCCGGGATTTTCAGCCACGAGCTGCTCGGCCTTTTCCACCGCACCTGCCATTCCACGCTCCGCAGAGGTCAGCACAATCTTTGCACCGAACAACTGCAAAAGCTTTCTTCGCTCGATACTCATCGACTCCGGCATCGTCAATATAAGACAGTACCCTTTGGCGGCACAAATAAACGCCAGGCCTATACCCGTATTGCCGCTCGTAGGTTCTATTATTACCATACCCTTTTTCAATAGTCCCTTTTCTTCAGCGTCCGCTATCATCGACAGGGCTATCCTGTCTTTTACGCTCCCGCACGGATTCCTCGATTCGAGCTTGGCAAGTATGGTCGCCTTCCCTGAGCCGAGTTTGTTGATTCGAACCAGTGGCGTAAATCCCACTGACGCTATGATATTGTCAAATATGGCACTCATACAGCATCCTGCTTTCTTAAATTTGATAAGATGACATTTTACTTTTCTGTGCCTTGTCCGCCAGTTCCTGCAAATGCAAAGTCATCAACTCCAAAACTTTTTCTATCGCATCTTGCACCTGCATCCAAAGCTCTCTTGTTACACAGTCAACAGCTCTTGAGCATTGGCTTTTGTCACCCACACACTCTACCGTCACTATTGGTCCTTCAAGGGCATTAAAAATATCACTAAGTTTAATCTGATTCGGAGCTTTAGCAAGAATATAACCGCCCTTAGCGCCCCTGACACTTCTTACAAATCCCGCCGACTTGAGAACCGCCATTAACTGCTCGAGATATTTTAAAGAGATATCTTGACGCTTGGCAATAACGTTGAGCTGCAAAGGTCCATGGCCGTAATCCTCCGCCAGCTCCATAATCGCCCTGAATCCATACCTCGTTCGAGTCGAAAGTTTCATAGTCAAACTCCTGTATTCCTACTTCATTAGTAGTATATACAGGTATACTAAGATTTGTTGCTAAAAAAACGTTAAAACTTGTAAATTTTCGTAAATTTCTTGAAGATTTGTACGATTTTTTACTTTTCTTCCCCATGTCTGCTTACATACTCGATTCTGCTTTGCAACTCTTTTTCATCAAAACAATACCTGACATCATATCCCCTCGTCCAGAGTTTTCCGTTAAATCCATTTTCTCTTAATGTGTAATATGATGCTGTTTTATATTGTCTTATACAATCTTCTATCGGCTTGCCGTTATATCCCAATAAAATATGTACATGATTGGAACACACCGCTATCGAAAGAACCGCCTGGTCTAATTCTTTAGCTCTTTTTGATATTGCCTGACTTATGATTTTGCGTTCTTTTTTTCCTAATCTGATGCTTTCACTGGTTTGTGTTATTTTATTGATATTATATAAACTCTTATTTTCTCCCAGCACTTCCCCCTTTTTAACATACCCTCTTTTGTCCCCTTGTAACCACGCACCGTAAGTTGTCCACGTCACAAAATATCCGATAGTTTTCGCCATATATGATATTCTTACACGCGTATCTTTAATTTCATAATATTTTTTCAAAATATTTCTTCCTTAAAATGTTTAGCCCCACGGCTGCGCCCGTGGGGTTCATTAAAACACTCTTTCTCCTCGTCTTTTTTATTTTTCTTTTGCACCCGCGGGGTCAATAATTCTGTCTTCTTCCATTTCTCTTTTGACCGGCGAATCCATGAACCACTGCATATCTCAGTCGAATCTGATTTTCGCGTACACCAACTTTCCTTTTGATGTAAAGACCACATTAAGATTGTTGTCTTTATCAAACTCGGCGCTCATATTCTGTAACCACCACTCGCCCTGACGCTGACCTCCCCATACTTCATCCGTATCTATTACACCATCCAAGACAATTTGCTCATCACCCCATTTGTCGTCTTTTTTCACTTTATGAACAATATCGCCGTCACTGTTAGTCCAGATAACATGGACATTTCCCAAAGAATCGGCTCTTACCAAAGGAAGAATGCCATTGCCAATCACTTCGGCGTTGCCAAAAGTCTTTCCATTGCGTTGAGAATAATAGATGGGCGAATCGATATTTTCCATGTTTATACTCGTACTATAATTCTCGATAACGTAACGCATCAAGTGCCAAGAAAAAACAACAAAAAGGTCGTCGTTAAAGTTGTCAGCCGAGATATGCCAATATGACTGTCTGCGCTTATCATTACTGTCAAAATAAGGAAGTCTCTCATAAATATCCTGTGATCGCACAAGTTTTTTCTTTTTCACGTTGTATTCAGCGTAGTGCAAAACATCGGGGTAGGATGGATTAGGCCGCTTCCCGAACTGTTTTTGTGTCCTGAAACCTAAAAAGTGAATCGTGTCCTTTCCCGTTAGCACCTGTTTAATCCGATAGGATTCATTTATTTTACCGCCATAAGGAATCTTTCGATATTCGAGCAACGTCTGATCCCGTATCTCCGTCAAAATGGGCTTGGCATAAAGGATACCGTGTCCGCCAGACATCCAATATCTCAGGGCCTCGGCAGGGTTAGATGACAATTCGTTTACAGTGCTTAACATAAGAGAGTAAAAAACATCGTTCTCTCCGAGAACGGTAACGACTTGATCGATGTAAAAAAATCCGCGAGAATTCGGCAGTGTTACGCGTTTTTCAAGCACAATATCTTTATCTTTGTCAACAGCGTAAATATCGACATGTCGCTCATCTATCCTTTCAGCCTGATGCTGGAAGGCCAGAAAAAGACGCCCATCCTTAACAAATCCGTTCAAAAACCTGCCATATTGGTCTGTCTTCACCCACTTGTTATTTAGCCAGAGAAAATCCCCTTCCCGCCCGATAACTTCCACAAACATCTTGTCATTACTATCAATAAACAGATACACCAAACCTATATCCGAGGTATTAATCTTACCACTGGAGAATACTTCCCAGTCGATAATCTCAGGCCTTGCCTGTATGCTGTTCACCGACAACAACATTACCAACAAGATTTTCCAAAAGTTTCTTTTAATCACTTGCACCTATCCATTCATAATGGTCATTAAATAAATACCAAAGTTCTTCTATATTCTACGTCCACTTGTCCGCCGCTTTATATTCGGCACTTGAACTTACTATGTACACCCACTTGTTATTTCAAGATATCATTGGTGTTTTTTCCGCAAACTCTCTGCGATCTCTGTGGTGAAAAAATATTATCTGCTGAATTTTTCTTGAACTAAAAACTAAGCACTTAAAACTACAAACTCCCTGTGCCTTTAAAATTAACAATACCCAAAACTCCCCTCATAGTCAATTCTTTTACCCCAATAAAATTTGCTCAGCCAAAGCTTTGTCACGGCTTGTTTACAAGCCGATGTTCGAGACCTGAATAATTACGCAGATGCTTGCATCGAGAAAATTTTAAGGCCTTGAACTTATGGGCCAATTTCTTCTTGGCCGACAAAGCAAAATCAGTGTTAAACCGTGAAATCTGTGTCAAAGTTTTTCTGCGTTAATCAGCGGCATTTTCAGCGTATGGTTCGACGTTGCACACCATCCTGAGCTTGTCGAAGGAATCTGCGTCTAAAAAATCTTGCCCCTGCTATCCCATCCAAAAATTTCTTCGTGAACTTCGTGCTTTCGTGGTGAAAAGTTTTACCCATTTTAACACGGGTGGGCTTTTTTAAACGAGCGCGCAAAAAACCCTACTTTTTTTGTAAAAAAGTGTAAAAAAATGCTCAATTCGTGTCAGTTTTTGTCACTTTTTTAAATCACCCTAACCCCTTTACAGCAAAGGACTAAACGCAATTTAACGCCAAAATCTTACCCAATTTAACAATCTGAAATTGACAATAAAAAATTAGAATTTGGCAATCTCGCAGCTCCGCCTTGGGCGGTTCACTTTCCTTCGAGAATTTCTGCGCTTTTCTGGCCTGTCCACTTAATATCTCCGCCGACTCCCTGTACTGTCTGACAGCCGATAATTGAAAACGCCATCGCAATTAACACAATAATCAAAAGTGATTTTTTAATCATTTTTTCCAGACTCCATTTTATTAATGACAAATTCACATCTACGGTATTATGATGTATCTACCGTGTTTGCGTAATGTTATCGGCTAAACAATATAATTTTTAACAGTCTATATTGGAAGCTCAAATGAAGATTGCCAGCTTTAATGTCAACTCCATTCGCTCTCGGCTGCCTGTCGTGCTGGACTGGCTTACCCAGAATCAGCCGGACGTTTTATGCGTTCAGGAAACAAAGGTGCAGGACGTCGATTTCCCTGCTGAGCCGTTCGACCAGGCCGGCTATAACTATATTTTCAAAGGCCAAAAGAGTTATAACGGTGTAGCCATTTTCAGCAAAGACAAACCCAAAAATGTTGAGTTCGGCCTTGACGACGAGCCGCAAGACCAGCCACGAC
>JAPLMV010000109.1 GCA_026386835.1 Planctomycetota bacterium
AACCAAAAAGCTGGCGGTTGAATCGGAGGGTGCGGTGTGTGTGTTTCCTGAAGGGTTTAAGGATAAAGAGGATAAGCCGCTGCCATTGATAATCCAGAAAACCGATGGGGCGTTTTTGTATGCCACGACGGATTTGGCGGCTATTAGATACCGGACGGAACAGCTCAAGGCGGACAGTATAATCTATGTTACCGATGCTCGGCAGGGTCTGCATTTCGAGATGGTCTTTGCGGTGGCTCGAATGGCAGGGTGGGTGACCTGCTGCGACGCGACGTCGTCATCGCGGCGAGCGGACAAAACGGAATTGATTCACGTTACGTTCGGCAGCGTATTGGGTGAAAATGGTAGGCCGTTGAAAACGCGTTCGGGCGAGAATGTAAAGCTAAAAGAACTGTTGGATGAGGCGGTGGAGCGGGCAAGGGCGGTTGTGGAAGAGAAGAACCCTGAATTATCAGTCGGGGAGAAGGAGAAAATCGCAAAGGCGGTGGGAATCGGAGCGGTCAAATATGCCGACTACTCCAACAATCGGACGAGCGATTATATCTTTAGTTTCAACAGGATGTTAGCGATGGAGGGCAATACCTCTCCGTATATGCAGTATGCCTACGCACGGATAAAATCGATTGAGCGGAAGGCGCAAAGCAGGGATGTGGATGTCGAGACGGAACTGGCAGACCTAAAAGAGATGAATTTAACCGAACCGGCAGAGCTGGATTTGGCCAAGCATCTGATTGGTTATGGCGTAGCGATAGAAATAGCTGTTTCGGATTACAGGCCGAACTATCTGACCAACTATTTGTATGAGCTGGCGCAGAAGTTCAGCGTGTTTTATGCGAATTGTCCGGTTTTGGATGCTGAGCCGGCCAAAAGGCCGACAAGATTGCTGCTTTGTGATTTAACGGCCAGGACGATAAGGCACGGCTTAAGTGAGCTTTTGGGTATTGATGTTGTCGAGCAGATGTAAGTGGGGAAGCAATGAAGATTTTCGAAAGCAGTTTCGGTGTAGACAGCGGCGACCGCAACGAGATGATTGATATTACAAGCCAGGTTCAGGGGGTGGTTTCAAAATCGGGTATTGCCTGCGGCGATGTGGTTGTTTACTGCCCTCATACGACCGCAGCGATTACCATAAATGAAAATGCTGATAGCGACGTGGTACACGATATACTTTCGACCTTGGCCGAGTTGATACCCCATAAAAGGGCCGGCTACAGGCATTGTGAGGGCAATTCCGATGCACACTGCAAAAGCTCGCTCATCGGCTGCAGCGAGCAGGTGCTCATAAAGGGCGGCAAGCTCAATCTGGGTACATGGCAGGGTATTTTTTTCTGCGAATTTGACGGCCCACGGAACAGGAAGGTATTAGTCCAGGTTCGCGGCCAATAGTGGTCTCTTTGCGGTATTTTCTCATTTTTTTCTATGGAAAGAGGGGCGGATTTATGCGCATAAAAAGGGCGAGGTGGTGGGACCAGCTGGGGGGGAAACTGGTAAGCCACGCTGCCTCGCCGAGGTTCTAAAACTGCTCCACCAGCAGCTTATATCTTAGTACAATCTACATTTCCTGTAGATTAGTCATTCATACAAAAAACGCCGGATAAAAATCAACTAAAAACCCACAGGGGAACAACCCCGCAAACCGCACACTTCAAATTCAAATAAGATTAGTCCAAACAGGATTAGTTCAAACAAAGTTAGTATACAGTTTTAATGGATAAAATGCAAGCCGAAAACCGTTTTTTTTGAAATTTTTTTTGCTGGCAAAAATGGTCGCAGGTTGCTATCCTATAAGCTCTTGTTCCGGGTGTATTCAATTTGTTGGTTTTAGGTTTTAAGTCGGTCTCTATGACACGAATCGCTGAAAAAATAAATAAAGTAAAAGACGTTATTAATTCCACTTGTGCGAGAATCGGCAGGGACGCTTCACGGATAAAGTTTGTTGTTGTAACCAAGTCGGTCGAAATCGACACAATCAAAGAAGTTATCGGGCTTGGCATTACGGAGCTTGGTGAAAACAGGGTACAGCAGTTGAAGAAGGTTTCAGCCCAGGTAGACGAGATTCTCAAGCGGGAGGGCGATAATTCGCCTTTGCCGAAAAAAGTAAATTGGCATATGATAGGACACTTGCAGCGTAATAAGGTTCGAGGTATTCTCGGGCTTACTTCCATGATACACTCGGTTGATACGCTTCGGCTGGCGGAGGAAATAAATTCTTCGGCTGAAAAAATGGACTTGTGTCCGCATATACTTTTGCAGGTGAATACCTCAGAAGAACCGCAGAAATACGGTGTCCCGGTGGGGGCTTCGATGCATTTGGCCGAGCAGATAGAGACATTGTCGAATTTGAAGCTGGCAGGGCTAATGACCATGGCACCGCTGACGCATAATAAGGATGTTATCAGGGCATGTTTTGTTCGAGCGAGGGAACTGTTTATTGAGATTCAGGGTGAGAAAATAGTAGGTCCGAATTTTACCGAGCTGAGTATGGGTATGAGTTCGGACTACCAGATAGCGATTGAAGAGGGGGCTACCATTCTTCGAATAGGTTCTGCAATCTTCTCAGGTTAGTGCCGGCAACTCTTAAAAAAGATGGTACCTGGCAGGATTTCGCCCTATTTCTTTTGATATTTTAGCACGGAAAAAACAAAAGTCATACCCCGGACAAGCCGAAATCAGGAGTATTGATTACAGAGTTAATAACTGCAATCAAAAGGCCCTATAATAAGATTAAAAGAGGGAAATGAATGTTAGAGACGCCCGTCAAAAGTTTGGTTAAAGTGCCTGAATGCTTCACGGATGTTCTTTACCTGGGAAGTCACAGGCAAATGGTGCCTGAGATAAAAAAGCTGCTCAGGCAAAGGCGGCTGTCATTTCTGTCAGTTCAGATGGATGAGTTTCCTCAAATACTGCCGTACCTTGACCTTATCGGTACGGTTATCATTGATATGATAGATATGAGTACCCTTCAGCAGCAAAAATTAGCACGCATTATTGAATCAATAGAGCTAAAGAATATCGGTGCAATTTTGCTCAACAACAGAGTTTCCCAGCCTATAAAAAGTTTTTCTCTGGCGCAGGTCAAGAGTTTCTCCATGGTGGATGTGATGGCACTGGTTTCGGTGGATGATTTGTGGATGAGAATAAGCGTCAATCTTGCATATCGCAAAAGGAGCACCGGTATGGTGGTAAAGCCGGCAATTCCGCCTAAACAATCTCGGCAAGGCACTGACAAAAATAAACTGGCGGAACAACTTCGTATGACAGAAGCACTTGTTGACAATCTTTCCGAGCAGCTCAGGATGGCAGGTCTTGTTCAGCGAGATTTTCTGCCTGCCTCGATGCCGAATTCTGACGGGATAAGGTGGGCGACGACTTTTCTGCCTGCGGAATGGGTTTCGGGTGACATTTACGACATAGCCCGCATCGATGAGCAGCATATCGGGTTTTACATTGCGGATGTGGTCGGTCACGGGATACCGGCGGCGCTTTTAACGATATTTTTGAAACAGGCGCTGGTTATGCGTGAGACGATGGCCAACACTTACAGAATATTTTCACCGGCGGAGGTCATGGCCAATCTCAACAGACGCATGGCCACGCAAAAATTGTCAGGTTACCAGTTTGCAACGTGCTGTTATTGTCTGCTCAATGTCAAAAGTCTGGAATTGACTTTTGCACGGGCCGGCCATCCATATCCGATTCTTATCAGGGGCACAGAGCAGCCGCGGCAGCTGGAGATACGAG
>JAPLMV010000112.1 GCA_026386835.1 Planctomycetota bacterium
ACGGCACCGTTTAAGAGCGTTTTAACGCACGGTTTTACCGTCGATGAAAAGGGTATAAAACAATCCAAATCGCTCGGCAATTATGTTAATGCGCAGGATGAAATAAATAAATACGGGTCAGATATTTTGCGGCTGTGGGTAGCAAGCGTAAATTATCAGGAGGATATTCGCTGCAACGATGAGCTAATCGGCAGAGCGCAGGAGGCATACAGAAAAATCAGAAATACGCTGAAGTACCTGTTCGGCAACGTCGATGATTTTGAGCCGGCCAAGGCAGGTGTCGCTTATGAGAAGATGTTCGAAATCGACAAATGGGCAATGCAGCAATTGCAAAAACTCACCGCCGAGGTAATAAAGGCTTATGATGGCTTTGCGTTTCATAAGGTTTTCTCGCTTATCTACAATTTTTGCTCAGTCGAGATGAGCAGCATTTATATGGATGTCCTCAAGGACAGGATGTATTGTGATGCTGCAGACAGCCCTTCAAGGCGAAGTGCACAGACAGCTATGTACAACATATTGGATTCTTTAGTGCGGATGCTTGCGCCGATACTTGTGCATACCGCTGAGGAAGCATGGGCAGCAATGAAATTTAAGTCACAAAGTGTCGAAACCGTTCATCTTGCAGCAATGCCTAAAGCCGATATGTCGATTTGCACAGAGGCTAACGACACAAAGTGGCAAAAGCTGATGGCCTTGCGAGACCAGGTTCTGCAGGCACTTGAAGGTTTAAGACAGGATAAAAAAATCGCCAGCAATCAGGAGGCAAGCGTTACGATTCACAGCAGCGACGAGGAATTGATAAAAATCCTAAATGAATTCGGTCTGAAACAATTTGCGGCTCTATGTATCGCGAGCCAGGTTGATGTACAAAAAGCAGCCGGCGAAACAAAAATAGAAGCAGAAAAATGCAGCCACAAAAAGTGTCAGCGGTGCTGGAATTACTGGCCGAGCGTCGGACAAGACTGTCAATTTCCAGACTTGTGCAGCCGCTGCGCCGAGACTGTCAAAAATTTGCGGAAATAATTACCAGCGTTAAAGCATCTTCTTTGCCGCATCTATCGCGGCCTGATAATCAGGCTCTTTGGCAACTTCACTGACTATCTGAACATATCTGACTACCCCTGTTTTATCTATTACAAAAATCGCCCTTGCAAGAAGCCGAAATTCCTTGAGCAGCACTCCGTAAGAAGTGCCGAATTTTGCGTCCCGATAGTCCGAAAGCGTTTTCACATTTTGTATCCCCGCTGCACCACACCACCGCTTTTGTGCAAACGGTAAATCCATACTGATAGTAAGGATAACTATATTCGGGTCGAGCTTCCCAGCTTCTTCGTTGAACCTGCGTGTTTCCATATCGCATACGGCAGTATCCAATGACGGCACCGATGCGACTATGCACACCTTGCCCCCAAATGACGATAAGCTGACCATCGAAAGGTCGTTTGCCGTCAGATTGCAGTCAGGCGCCTTGTCGCCGACTTTTATCTCATTTCCCACCAACGTTACGGGGTTACCCTTCATTGTTACTATGCCTTTTCTTTCTTTCATAGTTTTCTCCTTGCAGCCGGTCATTAATAAAACTGTTGATATTAGAAGTCCAAACACAAAAATTCCATTCATTATCCTCATAAATTTACCCTTCAAATTGCATTATACATTACTCACAATTCTCCATACTATAATCCTCTGCGGCAAAGTTGTATTTCACGGCTGAAACCGTCTGTGGGGATTGGCTGCGCGGTGTCTGTTAATCAGATAGTATGTTACGAAATACCCTGCTGTAGCCGCCAGCAGGCCCACTATGGTACAGCCAAGCCAAAGCTCTATTCCCTTTGACCATAGGAATGTGAACAGCCCCTTCCAGAAATCAATATGAAAAAAACCGGTATAAAATTGCGATAAATTAAACTCGCCGAGCAGTTCATGAATCGGCTTATTCGAAACCGACGACTTAAATCCGAAAAGCAGCAATAGTTTTCTTCCCAACAGGTAGCTCGGATAATAAACTGGAACAAAGGTAAAGGGGTTCGTAATCCATACAGAAGCAAGGGCAGCAAGTTTATTTGCCCGCAAAGGGATACTGAGTGCCAGAACTATTAAAATATGAAAACCCAGTGCCGGCGACCAGCCAACAAATAACCCAAGCGCCACACCAAGCGCGATGCGGTGAGGCGAATCGCCTGCGTGAAAAATGCGCAGTTTCAAAAACCGCTTCATTCGCGTGAATCTATTCCTGGTATTATTGCGTCCGTTTATCATAATATTTGTTCACATACCTTCCGGTAAACTTCGTCAATGGTAACTTCTTTAATGTCGTGTTTTGGATTGGCACTGTCGGCCTTTAGCCCCCTGCCGAAAGGTTCGACCGCCGCAATGCAGTTGCTTCTTCCATAAGGAGCGACT
>JAPLMV010000299.1 GCA_026386835.1 Planctomycetota bacterium
TAAGCCAAGGCAATCCATCAGCTCCGAACAGGTCTGTATTGCGGTCTCGGTCAATCTGCCTGCCAGCAGTTTTTCCGCCGCTGCAAGCTGCAGTTCATTGGAGCTTGTGATAATTTCATTTACCGCCTCGGCCTGCGTCAAATCGATTTTACCGTTCAGATACGCCCTTGCGGTAAATTCGCCGGCCCCTGCCATTCGCACTTGCTTTGCAAATAAACTTTCCATCAAAGTTTGCACAACCGCCTGATTGGTGTAAAGGTGGATTTCAGCAAGCGCCTGGCCGGTGTATGAGTGCGGAGCTAAAAATAGATATAACGCGGCGCCGATTTTCAATCCCGCATCTATCGTGATATCGCCTGATATGATACCCGCCTTGTCACAGGGAACTGTGGGGGTAAAAATTTGTTTTAGTATATCGGCTGTCTGGTGCCCTGTTATACGAACAATCACCCTCTGGTCGTTTGTTGGAGAACTAACCGCCGCAATAGTATCTTTTAGCTGGTACATTGTTGAGTTTTGAATTTGTGTCTATGAACTACAAACTCAAAACTATGTTTTAAAAAACGGTTTTGGTTTTTTCTTTTTCACTTTTCCGCCGGTTTTACTGGTTACACAAACAAGTCCCTGTGCTTCCTGAGACTCTTTTTCCTTGATGTGTTTTTTGATAACGTACTGCTCAATCACGCCCGCAAAAGTGCTTGCCATAATATACAGATTAAGACCCGATGGCGCAGAATACAGCATCAGCGGGAATAATATCGGCATCATAACCATCATCATTTTCTGCTGCTGGGCCATCTGTGGATTTGTCACAGCCGAGGTCTGTGCAGGCATAAGTTTCTGCTGCAAATAAAACTCAACACCCATCAGAATCGGCAGCAGATTAAGCGAGTTCAAATCGCCGAACAAAGGTATCTTTATGGCTGAAAAGGTCATAATTGCATCAGGAGCAGAAAGGTCAGTAATCCAGAACGGCAAAAATGCCGCTCCTCGCAAATCGATACTTGCATAAATCGCACCATACAGCGCCATCCAGATAGGCATCTGCACGAGCATCGGCAGAAAACTTATAACAGGCGAAGCACCCTGTTCTTTATAAAGGGCCATTACCTGCTTGTTCATCTCCACCTTGTTATTGGCGTATTTTTTCTTTATTTCCTCAGCCTTGGGAGCCAGCTTGGCAAACTTGGACATCGAAACCTGGCTCTTTTTGGTAATCGGATGAAGGACAATCCGTATCAAAAATACGAGTATTATAATGACAACACCGTAGTTGTATATAAAGCCGTACATCCATTTCATCAGGGCAAGTATCCCAAACGCAAGCGGATTTATCATCGCAGCCGGACAGCAAAAACACGGCATAAAATCTATGGTGTGGAAAAAACCGAGACTGCGATACAGCTCATTCTTGTCGAAAAGACTTTTGTCCTTGGGGCCGAGGTAAAGCTGAAATTTATATTGCTTAATACTGCCCGCCTGGCCAGACGCCGCCAGAACCACAGGGGCAATTTTAAAATTGACACCGATATTTTCGTCTTTGCTTTGTTTAAGACCGTCGGGATTGTAAAATCGAGCGGTCCTGTCCGTCACCCAGTCGCAGACGTTTTTGCCCTCGTCGGGCATCGGCACAAGAATCGCTGCAAAATATTTGTTGGTAACTGCCGCCCAGACAAAATTACCGCCTGCCTCTGCCAGCGGTTTTTCTTCGAAGGTTTTCCCTGCATCAAACTTTACTATGTCCACCCTTGCAGTTGTAATTTCTCCGCCTGGGGCTTTGAAACCGGCAATAGCTTTTCTGTCATCGCTCCTCGGGTCCTCCTGGCCGATTCCAACGGGACCATTCAGATTAAGCCGCACTTTTTGCTCAGCCGTCGAGAGATTTTCGACGGAAATATTACACAACAGGTCGTACCTGCCGGGAAAAACGCTGTAGGCTTTGGTCAATTTGATAATCGGCTCACCGCTCGTGTCATTCTTAATAATTGCCTCGAACTTTGCCGATTGCGAACCATCGTCCGCCACTTCAACGTCGAAACTTTTCCATTGCAGATTATTCAGCGGCAACTGAACCTTCTGCTGAACAAATACAAATTCCTTGTTTGCCATTGACACAACATCGCCAACGGGCGAAAGAATCACCAGCGGCTGCGGATCTTTGCGGTCGCGGTTGGCAATATTGCTGAAAGTCGCATTAGTAATAGAAGCGCCTCTTGAGCTCAACTCGAGCTTGAACTCAAATCCGCTCCTGGGGTCGGTTGAGCCAAGGGTAACACTTTTTTCCGGCGCATTATCTGCACCTAAAGCCATAGCCGGCTGATTTGCCTCAAACTGCTGCTCCGGACTCGCGGGTAAATTCGCCTCGCCTGCAGGAGCAGCGGAATTGCCAGATACCGTGTTCGCCAATAATATGACGGGACCCCTGTCAACTTGACTATTCTTGAATAGTCCTGATTCGAAAACAAGGACCCCGCAGAAAACCACAAACCCTGTGACGACTAAAGTTAAAATTTTCATATAATTTTGTTTTTTTAAACACTCAATTAAATAATCAATTATCAATAAATCTATCTGCCTTCTTTTAATCGTTCCGCGTGGAACCTGTCCAACTGATCGATAGCCATTATCTTTTTCATTGTGGTTTCGTAGTCATACACCACCCGAACAAAGTGCACCTTGTTTCCCTCAACATAGATGTAACTTGCGCGGCTGTCCCTGTCGCGAGGCTGCCCGACAGAACCCACATTGATAATCGCCTTTTCACCTTCCACAATCGGATACGCATCGCCAAGTTCGTCCGGCAGATAAAAGTCCGGCTCGTCGAGAAATACGCCCGGCAGATGAGTATGCCCGATAAAACATATATGCTTAATCAGCCCAAACATCGCCTGAACCTTGATAGGATTATTGTAAACATCCTCAGGGAAAACATATTCGTTGATAGGTCTTCTCGGACTGGCGTGGACAAAGTCCATAGTCGCCGCTTCCGAGCCAAGTTTTGCCTTCAGAGTCCGCTCCATCGGCAGCGTACCCAAAAAGCCCCATCGTCTTTTGCGAGGATGTCTTTCTGCCTCGGTTTCCAGTACCTCACGGGTCCAGAAGCTTGCCTGCTCGGCGCCATAGTTAAAATTTGACGGCTCATAAAAAACCGCATAATCGTGGTTGCCAAGAACGCACCACCGGGTCTTTTCGATAATCAAATCAAGACATTCCTTTGGGTTCGGGCCGTATCCAATCACATCACCAAGGCAGTATATTATCTCAATACCACGCTTTTTGATGTCGGAAAGGACCGCCGTCAACGCCTCTAAATTTGAATGTATATCACTTATAACTGCAAACATACGTCGCTCTGATTAAACTAATCCAAACCCTGATTCCTATAAAAGGTTATCTAATACCAAAAAATATGCTCAATTGCCATATTTATTTGCCTTTTGTTTTGTAATTTTGACGTTTGCGTTTACGGCGGGTAGTGTTATAATACTGCCAAACATGAGATACTGGATACTCCGCAGGACACCTTACGGTGGAACCACGAGATAAAATATGGTAGAAATGACTCTTCTTGAAACTTTTGGGCTGGTAAAGAAGTATTCCGGCCGAGTGGTCGTCAATGAGATATCCATTACGATTCCACAAAAAAGCATCGTCGGACTTCTCGGGAGAAACGGCGCAGGAAAAACCACCACCTTTAGAATGATTATGGGAATGGTTATTCCTGACGGCGGCCAGGTCGTCTTTGAAGGCAGGGATATTACCACGTTCCCAATGTACAAACGCGCACGCCTAGGCGTCGGCTATCTTTCACAGGAGCCAAGCATCTTTCAGCGGCTTTCCGTCAGAGACAACCTCTATGCAATTCTTGAGACCATGTCGCTTACCACAGCCGAGCGCAACCGAAAGGCCGATATGCTCATTGACCGTTTTTCATTGGGCGAAGTCGCAGGCAGCCAGGGAAGATTCCTCTCAGGCGGTGAACGCAGAAAACTTGAAATCGCCAGGGCAATGGTAACCGACCCTTCGCTGATTCTGCTTGATGAGCCGTTCAGCGGCGTTGACCCCATCGCTGTCGAGGAATTGCAGCACGAAATCCGCCGACTCGTTGCTTCCGGTGTCAGCATTCTTATTACA
>JAPLMV010000251.1 GCA_026386835.1 Planctomycetota bacterium
CAACTGGCGGCGGACCGATAAGTGTTCTGGCCGCTGCGAGGGCATACATTGACCCCAATATAAGCGACGCCGAGGCACGGAGAACGTTTGTTGTTTCGGCAGTAAAGCAGATTCTGGCACATGGTAAATTTTACGGCAAAGACGTAGTTGCAAGTCTGCCGAATGATAAATTGAAAATCACAAGTGTTCGTCTGGCTGAGACTGAGGCGGTGGCAATCGAAGAGGCACTAAAGAAAGAAGCTGCGCAGCGATTCGGTTTGGATCCCGAAAAAGACACAATTAATTATATAACGGCAGGCGACGTTAGGCAGGGCGACGAAGTTAAAAACGAGTTTATAGTTTTTGCCGCCGACAATGAATCTATCAAAAGTCATATTGAACTGCTCGAGGAAACGGGATTGTGCCCTGTAGGTTTGGATACCATTCCAAGTGCGTTATTCAGAAGTTTTGAGAGGACGCTTCGGCGTCAGGGAGACAGAGAACGCACAATGGTTTTTGTCGATGTCGGAAGCCAGTTTACTACGGTCGTGTTCGGCCGCGGCGGCGAAATGAGTTTTGTCAAGCAGATGCCAATCGGCGGCCAAAGGTTTGACCAGGAAATAGCATCGAAATTAGGCGTCAGCATCGAAGAGGCACAGACGCTTCGAGGTATGCTGCGAACAGGTAAAACCGCAAATGCGGATTTTGGTGCGCAAGGCTTATCATGCGGCCAGGCGACTGCGACGGTGCAAACGGGACTCGATGTCTCGACGCGGCAGGTAATAGTGGATGCCGTTAGCAGCGTGGCTGAAGAACTGGCAAAGGAAATCTCGCTGTGTTTCAGATATTACACGGTAACATTCAGGGGCAAGCGGGTGGAGAAAGCGGTTTTTACCGGCGGCGAGGCTTATGAAAATATTCTTCTTAATGTCCTCAAACGGCAGTTGACAGTGGAGATTGAGGTGGCTCAGCCGTTGAAGGGCTTTGATATGAAGGATGTGGATTTTGGTAATGACAGAAGAGGCTGGCTTTGTGAGTGGTCGGTAGCCGTAGGGCTTAGTCTCAAGGGCTGGGACGGCGGCGGCGAACAGAGAAGCAATTATGAAAGAAATTGATTTTCTTCCAGAATGGTATAAGAACGGCAAGCGGCGAAAGCTGGGCTATCGCACGCAGTATATCGTTTTAGGCGGTATATTTGCGGTGATGATGGTCTGGAATTTTGTCGCAGCACATTCGGTTTCAAAGGCCGCATTAGGGATTGCTGGCCTCGAATGTCAGCAGCGTTCAGCGGAAAATACCTCAAAGGAGTATGCAAAAATCGAAAGTGAACTGTCGCAATTGCGTAAAAAGACCGCTGTTTTGGACCAGATTGATTCGAGGATAGATGTTGCAGTGGTACTGGCGGAGATAAGTTTTTTAATAGACCGAAAGATTGTGCTCGAAAAGGTTGTTTTCAGTTCCGAGCCATTTGCGGCTAAATCTCCGAACGCCGGTAACAAGGTTCGAATTGCCGGTGATTCGCTGCCGTCGGCTCAAAACCTGGCAGGAAAAATTAGATTCAAGGTGGTTATAAACGGCGTGGCGGCGGAGGCAGGTGATGTGGCCGAGCTGATACGCCGGTTTGAAGGGTCGTCTTATTTTTGTCAGGTGTACCCTTCGTTCTCGCGAAACAAGAAGGTGAAAACATCAAGTAGGCTTGTTGAAAATTTACCGAATCTCAAAAAAGATGGTGATTCAGGCGATGATTATCAGGTAAGTGAGTTTGAAATAGGCTGCTACTTAGCCAATTACCGTCAGGAAGGAACTGGTTTTGCAAAGGATTCTTCCAATACGAATATTAAAAGGTAACGCTTTATGAAGTTTCTGAAGGGAAAACAACAAATATTGATATATGCAGCGGCAGCCGTAATGGTGGCTGGATTTGTTCTGTTCAGGTATATGCCTTTGCATAAAAAAGCCAAAGCTCTCGAGCAGGCAAAGGTTCAGCAGGCGATGGTGATTGCCAGGGCATCCGTTCAGAGTGTGCAGTTGGCGGCCCTGAAGGAAAAATTACAGAAGCAGCAAATAGCAGTTGGAAAATTTGAAGCAAATGTACCTTCCGACAGAAACATCGGAGAGTTTTTGCAGCAGATAGCCGGCTTAATGAATAAACACAACTTAAAGGATCAGATAGTTCAGCCCGGTGAAGAAATGAAGACCGAGGAATTGAACTGTATACCGATAGTTATGCGGTGCAATGGCCAGTTAAAGCAGATATTTGAATTTTATAAGTCTTTGCAGGCAATGGATAGGCTGATTCGTATTGAGAAGGTTGAGCTTGCCAACGACGGCAATTTTAGCGGCGAAGTCAGTATGGAAACCAGGGCAGTAATTTATTACAGGCCGCAGTCGGCAAAAGGATAAAAGGAATTAAAAATTAAGAATTAAAAATTAAAGATAAAAATGAAAGAGAATAGCAAAAATAATAATAACGGCCTGGGCAAGCTGGTTAATAAGCTGGCTGCCGAAAAGAAAAAGAGCATTATTGCGTTTTGCCTTATCGCAATCATGGCCTTTATGTGGATAAGAGTCATCGGTGGTAAAACTCCACAGGCCGGTGAAGCGGCAGTGTTGGCTAATACGGCAACTGTTGAAGAAAAGGGAGAACCTGAATTAAAGGTTTTCTTCGTAGAGTTGCCCAATGTTAAAGGCCGAAACGATATGCTTACAAGGGATTTTTTTGTTGCGGGAGGCCTTGGATTCGGCATTGAAGAGGTTAATGTGGCTTCGGGAGGCAGTGAAGAAAAAGTCAGACGTATTGCAGGCCAGTTGAAATTAGAAGCAATAGATTCGGGAAAAAATCCCCAGGCCTTTATCAACGATGTGTTGCTGAAGGTAGGGGACAAATTGTCTGTCAAGGACGGCAAGAGTGTGTACGAATGTGAAGTAATCAGGATTGAAAAAGAGATGGTTGTTATCAGATGTGGAGATTCGGAAATAACGTTGAAGATTGAACAGGCAAGTGTAGCGAATGATTGAAGGGTAAAGGAAGTTTAATTGACCTATTTATAAGAGAACGTTTTAAAAACAGACAGGTAAAAGGAGCTAAATTATGAGTTTTATTAAAAGTTTAATCAGCAGAGTAAAAATCAGAAAAGACCTTTTTGTATGGTGTTTTGTATTGGCTGCGATGGCGGCGATTGCCGTTGCCGATGTTGGGCAGACTTTACAGTCGCCCGATGCCAATGGAGGCGTCCAGGCAACCCAGGAGGGTGCAACACAGCCTCAAAATGCGGTGGTCATCACCGAAACCAAACTCGATGCAGCGGAAGATGTTGAGGCTGGCGGCGACATCCAGTCGCTAACTTTCAAGAAAGAGACAAGCATCAGGGATGCACTGCGGTTTCTGGCCGCAAAGTACCAGAAGAACATAGTGCCTTCGTCGAAGGTTGAGGGCCTGATTACTGTCACCAGCCTTTATGAGGTAACCTTTGAGGAAGCCCTCGATGCGATTTTGGGGCATAACTTCAGGCACGACGAGCAGGGCAATTTCATAAAGATATACACCGCTGAGGAATATAAGAAAATCAAAGAAGACAAG
>JAPLMV010000158.1 GCA_026386835.1 Planctomycetota bacterium
AGCATCCATCGATAGGCTTAGAGCTATAATTATGATTGTGATTAAACCCATAAGCGGCCGAGCGTTTTGCTGTTACTGTGATTTTATTATGCCTTCGTTGGTAACATCTTCAGCTATTTTTTCGCCTGGCCTGATGATTAAAAACTCATTTTCATTCCAGAGCCCGTCGACGAACCGCTGCATAAGACCCTTGTCGCCTTTAAGTTCATCGTATTTCCAGCCTAAGTATTCGGCACAATGCCTCGTGTATTCTTTTTCCTCCTGCGAATTTGCAAAGCCCCAGTCGATATATGTCGCCCAACTGTACTCCTTCATCCAGTTTTGTTCCATATTCATAAGATATTCGGCGTTGTCCTGCCCGTATTTTTCCTTGTATTCCTTGAGCGTTCGTTCATATCGTTCTTTGCCAGGCTGGGTACTGGTTTCAATCCACCCGGGAGAATACCAGTAAACGCCCCGGTGGCTGTCGAAGTATTTCCTGTATTTTTCCTTCGAACCCAGCAATAGTGTTATACAGTCGTGGCCTCGCGGAACAACGATAGGAATTTTTGCGGATAACCCCGTGATGCCGTTGCTGCACAGACCATAGCCCAATAGCGTGGCGTCATACTCTCTGCCCTGGATGTCGCTCGTTCGGTCGAGCGCCTTCTGCACCTCGTTGCGGAGCTTGTCGGGGTAACAGTGCAGCCCCTGCTCCATCAGCACCACATCAACGGTATTTTTCGAGCGTGCAGCACAAAGGTAGGCCTCTTTCTGCAACACTTTACAAGCTATAAATTGAAGACGCATAGAATTTTCTATTTACAATACACCTTTATATTCGATTCGTAATTTTGCATTTTGCTTTTCCGTCGTAAGTCGTCCTGCGGACTATACGCTGCCCGCTGTACGCTATCCGCTGTCTTCACGGCTTACATATCTTGCATGCTCTTTTGCCGTCCTTTTCCGCTTCTTCTCTGCTGCTGTAAGTAACCAGATTCTCCGGCGATATTCGTTTGGCGTTGCTGCAGTCGGCTGTATGAAAGACCTTGCCGTTCTTTGATGCGACATATTTGGCTTGGCCTGCTGTTTGTTTCCCGGTTGATTTTTCTGCTTTTGATGTTCCTGCCTTTGTACCATCGGCTTTTGCCGGCTCGCTTCTTTTTGAATTTGCCGCCAGGTACGCCGCAATAAATGCCTCAACCTGTTCAGTTACGATACTCGTAATCGCTGCCGGAATATCCTCTGCCGACGCCATTTTCATTACCGGCTCTGTTTTCCACACGTCAGCCGACAATCGCAGATTATCCTGTGGTGAAAGAAGCACCTGACGCTCAAGTGAGGTTTGAATACGAAAAACATATTCCTGTGAATCACCGACTCTTATAACAGCGATGTTAATTTTAAGAGCCGGAATGGGCAAAGGCGTCAAAGGTTTGGCCGGTATATTTGCTTCATTAAGTTTATTTATTATTTTGTCCTGCAGCTCTTCGAAAGATAAGTTGTATGTGTTCGGCTCTGGCACGGGGTAAATGATAGAAACAGAAATTTTCGCTCCCGCTACCTCCTTTATCCCTGCCAGTGTCGGATTGGGTTTGGCTATCAAGGAAAGGTCGTCGCCATGGTCAGTCGCCGCAATGCACAAGGAACAGGCACAGAGAATTCCAACGATAACTAACAAAGTGAAATAACACTTTCTGATTTTCATAAGCTCCATCACCTTCTTCTAATTTTTGAGTTTTAGAATCTATGCAATAAGGCTAAAGGCCTCCGTAACCGCCATACCTTCTTTGATGCCCAGCGTTTTGGCTTTTGCGTTTACTTTTGTAACCTTTCGGTCAGGAAATCGCTCAAGCGTCTTTATCGGATTTTCGGGCGTGCTTTCTACCAAGGCCGCCGCAACCCCGTATCTTTCGCATGCCTCCACGTCAATCGCCGGACATGCGAGAAACCCTTTTGAGCCGGTAACCATCAAAATGTTAAATCCCGCCCATTTGGTCTGCACACCCTCGACCATCCCCTTAGGCGTTTGATATGTCTTTGTATAAATTTCCATTTTTTCCCTTTCGACTTTTACGAGCCGCCAGATACGAAAACTACACTGGTTTTCCAAGCAGCGTTTCTATTTCCGAAAGTTTTTCCACCAGCAGCTCTTTGGTCTTTGCCTCGACGTTCAGCCGCAGCAGAGGCTCGGTATTGCTCGCCCGGCAGTTAAACCACCATTCCTTATAACGCACCGTAACCCCGTCGAGATAGTCAATTTGTGCATCTTTGTATCTTTTCGCAAGGTCGTCCATTCGTGCACGTTTGTTATCGACCTCAAAGTTCAGCTCCCCGCTGTTAGAGTACCTTCGCAAAGGCTTAATCATCTCGCTGACCGGCAGCTTCGAATCGCTGACGATATTCAAAACATGTGTAAGCGTAATCAGCCCCGAATCGGCATAGTAATTGTCGCGATAGTAGAAATGCCCC